>DXUR01000121.1 GCA_019417795.1 Clostridiales bacterium
GGCGGAGGGACTGCCAGTAGGACTGGGAGAGTGCTTCCCTCCCCATGCGCTGTGGCGCCGCTGCCTGCGGGAGACGGCACAAGAGCGGGGGCTGGTCCTGCACCCCGGCGATTTCTGGTTGGGGGAGGAGGGACTGCTCCTGCCGGGGAGCCGTCCCAGCGGGGGATGCGAGGTGGTGTGTTTGCCCTACGACCCGGAGCTGGGGCCGCTGGATCCACTTGGGCCGTGATGGGCTGGTTTCTGGATATTGAGATTCAGGGCGCGGACGGCAAGCCCGTTACGAACCTGAGTTGGATCAAGGCCGAAGGGACCGAGGACGAGCAGGTTCTGTGGGAGCCGGGCTGTACCTATGAGCTGCCCCCTTCAAGATCGTTAACAAGGGCGATCTGGTCCTGAAGTACAAGTTCGGCATCACCGGCCTTACCGGCGATGCCGACCTGCTGAAGGCCATCACCTTTACATACACAACGGAGGATGGGACCTTTGACATCACCAAGGAAGGCCACCTGATCGCTGCGGGTGCGGATAATGCAGATCGCCCTCACCGGCAAGATGGATCCCGCTGCCGGCAACGAGTACATGAACAAAGAGCTTAAGGACATTACCATCACCGTCTACGCCACGCAGGACACCGTGGAGAGCGACAGCTTCAACAACACCTATGACGAGAACGCCACTTACCCTGTGGTGAACGTTACGGAACTGAAGGAGGCTCTGACCAACGGCGGCATTGATACCGGCGTCAACGGCGGCTATGGAATCAATGTCAAGGATGGTGCAACCCTCACCATCAACGGCGGCTACTATTACGGCGGCGGTACTGCTGTGCGGGTTCAGGAGGGTACCCTCATCATCAACGGCGGTACCTTCGCCTGCGAGCCATTCGGCGATCTGTATGGCTACAACTTTCTGATCAACTGTGTGGACAGCGCTTACAAGAATGGTACGGCGAAGGTCATCATTCAGGGTGGTACATTTATCAACTTCGACCCCTCCAACAACTCCGCTGAGGGTGCCGCACCAACTTCGTGGCCGATGGTTACAAGGTCGTGCCTCAGACTCAGACCAACGGCGACATTTGGTATACTGTGGTTGCTGAGTAATTCCCTGCATCAAAAAGAGCGCTCTCCCCGGAATGAGGAGAGCGCTCTTTTGATGTGTGAGGTTATTCCCACTCGCCAAGTGGAAATGCGCTCTAAACTTTTTTGTATAGACCGTTTGATTCCATTTGGCTTTATTTGATACCTGTTATCCCAATCCTATGGGGTATCCGACTTTCTGCTATCAAAAAGCTATCAGAGGATACTATCAATAGCTTATACTTTTGATAGTATGGCTCTACGGTGTCGCCATGATGTTCCGAAAGGTTTGTGTCAAAACGCAAATTTTTCTTCACGCGCGAAAGCTATGAAATCAATACATTCAATATTATAGGCAGCACAAACATCAGGGATTTTGGGCGAATTCATATTATGTGTTGGGACTTCTTCTGTCACCACTTTGCAGTTTTGCTGTTTTGCAAGAGCAATAACAAACGGATCAGCGGAATTTTTCTTTTTTCCACCTTCTATGAGTCCGCGGTGCGTGGAAAGAATGGCTCTGACATCCTGCTGCACTGGAATATCCGATGGAAGGAAGCACTTTTGCCGTGCCTTCGCCCATTTTTCCAGATCATCGCCGCCAATCATGATCTCATCATAAACTTCTTGGCTGGAAATAATTGTACCATCATCCATCAGCTCACCGATTTTGATCCAAAGAGATGGAAATACATCAAGTGGTTGCCGCCGTTGAAGATTGATAAAAATGTTGCTATCAAACACATATTTAGCCATCAGTAGCACCACCTTTCAACAGCTCCGAAATGTTTAACTCGCAGCCCCAAAAGGTAATTGCTTGCCTCTCGCGGAGTGAGTTTCTCTGCGTGATATGCAGACATAACAGCTTTCGTATACAGCTTTCCTACTTGAGTTCCTTTATCAAGTGCTGGAGGGAGAAATCCATCTGTTTTCTTTTTTTGTTTATAAGCGCGATATTCATCAGTATATCTGTTCAATATATCAAAATAATCGGATTTCTCAATAAGATCAATATCCCACAATCTGTGCAAAATGACTTCTCTGCTAACAGCAAAATCTCTGGCTAATGCACTAACATAGGTATCATCAATCCCATATTGCTGTATCAGGAAGAAGTTTTTGTTGCTTTTCAATTGAACAGTTGGAACTAGGGCTAATCCGGCAATCTTGTTACAGAACAATTCTGTTTTTTCTGCTTGACAGGAATCCTGACTCATATCATTGCAAATACCAGATGTTCGCGTCATAATATGAACCAGCTCATGCAGCAGAGTGAACAATCTTGCGCTTGGTTCATCTTTTCGGTTAAGTGCAATGATTGGGAAAGTGTCGTAGGCTACGGACAGCCCTCGCATTTCTTCGGGCTGAACCTTTGCTGCTTGAAAAATCAGGAAATCCTGTTCTTCCAGTTTGGAAATGCAATACGATAGCGCCGCTTCCGGTTTTCTGAATTTGATTTGTACAGCATCCGTCAAAGATAAAAAGTTTCTGACCTGCTCAGCAAATCTTTCTTCACTGGTATCAGGCGAAATGCTCAAAGTAAATGCAGTTGGTAATATTTCTGCTTCCCCATAAAGGTCAATCATAATATCTCTGCGATCTTCAATGTCTCTGAGAAACCATCTCAACTCACGAGACATTTCTGGAAATCCCCAGTTTCCAAATGTTCTATAATCGATTTTTTCGAGCCGCTTTGCCCTTTTTGGTACGTCAGGCAAATAGAAAAAAGCAAATGGCACGCGATACTGTTTTGCGAGCTTTTTTGCCTGTGTCAGGGACGGGTGTTCATTTCCATTTTCCCATGCGCTAACCTTGGCTGCATTGACATTTAATTTCTGCGCAATTTCATCTATAGTGATCCCATCCAGACCTCGCGCCCATTGTAATACTTCCGGGGTTACAATTGCCGGTATGCCTCCTGCCATTGCGTTCAGCTCCTTTCCTCGGAATATAAGATATTCTACATCCATATCCGCAACTATTTATGAACAGATCCGGGTTTTCAAAGCTCCAGTAGCGTCTCTTTCGCACGAAAAAAATCTGTACACTGCTGAATGATCTGTCTTTCTATATCGCTGCTTTTCATCATCCGTTTAATAGTACATTCCCATACGATCAAACGCTTAATGCCATGCTCCAGCAATTCTGCTTTCACTGCACTATCCCGTCTGACATTATCATCAAACTTTTTCTGCCAGAATTCCACGCGACTCTTTGGTGTATATGCGTATTTGCAGCCTGGGTGACGATGCCAGAAGCAACCATTGACAAAAATCGCAGTATTATATTTGCGCAGAAAAATATCAGGATGCCCCGGAACAGACTTGTCTGCAATCCGATAACGATAGCCCTGTGCAAAAAGCAGTTTCCGCAGATACACTTCAGGCTTTGTGTTTTTTGATCGTATCGCAGACATATTCTGACTGCGTTTTTCCGGAGAAACAATATCCGCCATCAGAGTCCTTCGACCTCGCACACATAAGAAACGAACTTTGAAAGCGTCCATATTCTGTCCTGACGATCTGCGGGATAGGATGTAATGTATTGTCTGGGAACAACAAGAATAACATTCTCGCTCTGCATTTCGTCCATCTGTGCAGGGGAGATTCCCTGCTGGAGCGTACAGAGATATTTGGGCCTGTCACGCAAACGGTCGGCTTCATTGATAACCTGACGCCAACGATCCTTGCAGGTCATTTTTGCAGCCAGAGAGATCAGCCTTTCTGTAGGGAAAGTCATATCATGATATGATGCCTGCGAAGGGAAGATAAAGTCCGGTTTCTTGTTGCCCTCTGTAACAGCCTGTGCGGTGTATATGATTTCATTGCCGTCAAAGATTGCAGAAAGGTGATGCTCCAGACTCTTTCCTGCACGGCTCTTTCTGCGGTTCAGAACCATATTTGCCATCGTGATAAATTCGTCTACGGACGTAAATCCGCGTGCGATGGCATCCCCATATCGTGCGTGTTCAATCGCACGAAAAAGTGCATACTCCGTATTTGTCCAGTCGATGATCTTACGGTCAGGATTTGTGCGGATAAATTCAAGATGGTCATATACACGGTTCTGAATGTCACGAGCTGCTGCGGACATTTCTTCTGAGAGAGGAAAATCTACTGTCAGCCCTGCAATAAACTCCTGAATGGCAATCCGTTCCTGCGTTTCTTCCTGTACCCGCCCAGCATCAATCAACTGATTTGTCTCTGTTGGACTGATGCCGAATGCGTCAAGGAACTGGTCGATATCTTCTTCGGAATTCAGTACAAATGCCTGATAATCCTCAGCATCACATTTTGTAAATACAAAAAGCGCCCCTGTATACTCCGGTCGCAGGAAAGGAAAACCGCGCCCGAAGTTTGTAATCCGATACTCGTTTCGTGTACCCTTTCCGTAGTAAATAAAGCGGGTATCTGTTTCAATACCGTCCTGCCATTTGACCTTTACCCATTTTTCCTTGTTCGTCCCCTTGATACCCGGTTCATCAAAAAGGATGGGGATTGACGGCTTTGAAATATAGATTCCCGCCTGATGCCCTCCGGTCAAGCCGGTATCATTTGCCGCAAGAAACTTGCAATAAGCTCTCTGACCGCTCAGAACAGCCTGTATTGCCTGAATTGCGTATCCTTCTGGCATTTATATCACCTTCCTTTGCGGAATATTGGAAAAAGCAATTTCGATTTGCGGGTCAGTATCGAGTTGTTCCAGCTTTGCAACAATCAGCTTTGCGACATCGGACATAAGCGGAACAACAACGGAATTTCCAAACTGTCGATATGCCTGCGTATCCGAAACCGGGATTTTGAAGCTGTCGGGGAATCCCTGCAATCTTGCACACTCACGCGGCGTCAAACGACGTGGATTCTTTCCGCGCTGTTCGATCAGAATTTCAGAACCGTCTTTATAATAACGGGCGCTGATCGTTCTGGTCACTCCGTCCAGGGGGGCGATTCCGTAGCCAAAACCATTCCCTGCTTCACGGTGTTTTGCAGCATAGTTTTGAAGGTAAATCCAGAGCTTATCTGAAAGCGTATACTTCTCACTAACCTCTTTTTCAAGAATATCACGCACGATCGGCTGCTTCTTCAAAGGGTGCAGATCAAAAGAAAAACTGACATTCTCTCCATACCGTTCTTTATCAAAGCCGACAATGACAATACGCTCTCTGTGCTGCGGCACATAGCCTTTTCCGTCAATGATTTGGAAGAATACTTTGTAGTTCAGCTCCCGCAGAGATTCCTGGATAATCTGAAAAGTTCTGCCTTTGTCATGGCTGCAAAGATTTTTGACATTCTCCAGCATAAACGCTTTCGGACGCTTTGCTTTCAGGATACGGCATACATCAAAGAAAAGCGTTCCCTGGGTCTTGTCCTCAAAACCAGTAGCACGCCCCAAACTGTTTTTCTTTGAAACCCCGGCGATTGAGAACGGCTGACAGGGGAATCCCGCTACAAGAATATCATGATCCGGGATGCTTTCAGCCTGAACCTTTGTAATATCACCGTCCGGTTGCACACCAAAGTTTGCGTAATAGGTCTGCTGGCTGTACTTATTCCATTCGTTAGAATAAACACAGCACCCACCGGCTGATTCGAATGCAAGTCGCATACCGCCAATACCTGCAAATAAATCAATAAAGGTGTACCCATTACAATCCTGAGAAGGTTCTTCCTTTGCCTTGACGAGCATTTGCCTAATTGCTACAGACAGGCAGTCCTGCATGGACTGCCCACTTACTACAGAATAGTCGCTGAGTTCCTTATAAATATCATCATCTACGCGGATGTGAACCTGCTTTGCCATTTTGCTTTCCTCCATCTGGGACAAGAACAATACCTGATTTTTCCCCATTATAACACACCTCTCGTTTGAATTCAATATGATGGGGAAAGGTTATATACCTGATTTTTCCCCGCATGGTTAAAGCTCATTTTGCATTTCTCAACCGATTTGTATTTCCTTTGGCAAGCTCACTTGCTGCCTGTCGGCGCGTATCCGAATACGGCGCGGTCAGACGGACGGCGAATCGTCTGCGGTCGATCTCGAAGGTCAGACCGCCCTGTTCATCATCGTCGGTCTGCCTGCACAAATCGGGATGCTTTGCTGCATACTGTGCCAGCCGCTTTTTGAGCGCGGTATTGTGCGTTTGAATTTCGACGGTGCTGCTGGCTTCATCAAAATAGATGCAGGTCGTTTTCTGCCGTTTGGTAAGTCCGGTTTTCATATTGCCTCCATTTCTGCCTGTTCTGCAAAAACAGGCACATTTTCAAGATTTTTTCTCAGCTCTACACCTGTAAAAACAGGCTGATTTTTGCATGGGGAGCGCCCGGACGATACGCTGCTCGATCTGGACGCTCCCATTCGATAAAATCCGTTTTTCTCAGCTCAACACGGCATCAGCGGGCATCGTCCCGCATTGCCGTTTTTTCTCTGCGCGGACGGAAGAAATGCCAGAGGTTATTGCGCTGGATCACGTTCTCATAGCGTTGCACTTTTCCGCGAAGCTCTGCGTTCTCGCGTTCCAAGTCTGGTGTACGGAGCTTGCTGCGAACGGATTTGTACTCGGAAAGCTCCTGCTTCAAACCGGCGATCTCTGCCTTGAGTTTTGCAATCAGCCTGCTTGCCGCATCCAAAGCCTTTTGCAACTTGGATTCCTTTTTCTCTGACGCAGCGTACTTCTTCGCCGCCGTTGCCAGCGATTCATACTCAGAACGCTCCAATATCACCTTGGAGGACAGCGGGACGGGCTTTGCCTCAATCTTTTCGATGGCTGCCACATCGACCTGCTGATTCCGAATTTTCTCAATCTGCCTGCCGAGCGTCGTCGCCTGCTGCTCCTGCTGGCGGTTCTGCTCTGTGAGTTCTGCCAGCCGTGCCTGCTCCTGCTGCACCTTGAACTGCGTCACGGTCAGGTGTTCCTCCGAACTGCCGCGTTCGCCGCGCTCCACATCGTTGTACCCGGCGTCGCGCATATACCGGAAGAAATCATCCTGCAAAACGCTGTAGGATTTTTTGAGAACGGGCTTGCCCTTGGTGCTCAGAATCGGCGTACCGTTCTCGTCCAGCGCGGGCTTGGAAGCCCACTTCTTACTCATGCTGACCTGCTGGATTATCTCCTTGACCGTGCCGCGAAGCGACTCATCCTTGCAGCGCTTCGACCACAGAACTTGTTTTTCCACGACGGGGAGGTAGACCACATGAAGATGGTAGTGATACACGTCT
>DXUR01000122.1 GCA_019417795.1 Clostridiales bacterium
CCGTAGCTGTGTGCCACAATGTTCCGCATGGCCTTGATCTGCCGCCAAGGAACGGCGGGGTGCTGCGCCCGGAACTCGTCTGTCAGCTTGCCTACCAGTTCACCGATTTGCAGAATACAGAGAGCGGCAGCGTTGCGGTAGATGGGGTCATTCTGGAAAGTCTCGGCGCTGTTGCCGAATCGCTCCACTGTCTGCTCAATCTGCTGACAGTAGGAAACGATATGTTCCAGCACGCTGATATTTCGGTCAAGAGGCTTCATACAGCAGCACCTCATCATCCCGGATGGAATCCAAAAAGCGTTGGTCAAGACTGGTGGTAGGCACTAAGTCCACGGAGCACCCAAAGGAGTCCTCCAAGTCAAGGAGCAGTCCCGCTAACTGAAAGCCCTTAATGCTGCCCTTATCAATACGCAGGTCGATATCGCTGGAATCGGTCATATCACCGCGGGCGTAAGAGCCAAACAGATAAACACGTTTTGCGCCGTACTGCGCTGCAAGCTTGGAGACAATTTTCCGAATCTCATCCAGAGTATAGGTTTTCACGGAGGACACCCCCAATCGAAAAGATTTTCTAACTGTAGTATATCAAGGAAACCACCAATTTACAAGCGAAAGGAGTGACACATTTTGAAAATCGGCTATATCCGCGTCAGCACACAGGAGCAAAACACCATCCGGCAGGAGGTGCTGATGAAATCTCTCGGTGTGGATGAGATCTATATTGATCGGATGAGCGGCAAGAATGCCAACCGTCCGGAGCTGCAAAAGATGATGGAGTATGTCCGCAAGGGCGATACCGTCATTGTGGAATCCATCAGCCGCTTTGCCCGCAATACCCGCGATCTGCTGGAATTGGTAGAGAAGCTGACTGCAAAGGGCGTGGAGTTCGTCAGCCGAAAAGAGGCCATCGACACCACCACACCCACCGGGAAGTTTATGCTTACCGTATTCGGGGCGGTCGCGGAGCTGGAACGGGAATATATCTTGCAGCGCCAGCGGGAGGGTATCGCCATTGCCAAAGAGCAGGGAAAGTACAAGGGCCGTAAACCCATCGACGCGCCAGAGTTTGAGCAGGTCACAGCCAGATGGAAAAGCGGAGCCATCACAGCAGCCGAGGCCATGCGGACGCTGCACATGACGAAAACAACCTTCTATCGGAGAGCCAAGATGATTTGAAGAGGAAAAATACTCCGCACAGTCACAAAATGTGTTACAATGACCTTGCGAGGTGAGGGAATCATGCTGATGGACATCAAGGAACTGCACCGCTCAGAAAAGAGCGTGGTCACACTGGTGATCGACCCGGATACCGGCACTCGCTATGTACGGAAGCAGCTGCAAGGTTCCCATCCTGTCTATGCACAGCTTCAGGCCATTTCCCACCCCTATCTGCCGAATATCATTCAGCTGGAGCAGCAGGCGGACGGCGTTACGCTGTTAGAGGAATACATTGATGGTGCAAGTCTGGCGGAGATCACCCTGCCGGAAAAACAGGTCATTGCATTGATGGAAGAACTGTGCGAGGTGCTGGTATTCCTGCATGGACACGGGATTCTTCACAGGGATATCAAACCCTCCAATCTGCTGCTGGCCCCGGATGGGCATATCCGGCTGATCGACTTTGACGCAGCCCGTGAGGAAAAGCCCAGTGCAGACAGCGATACCCGTCTGTTGGGGACGAAAGGCTATGCCCCGCCGGAGCAATATGGCTTTGCCCAGACCGATGCGCGGGCGGATATTTACGCCGTGGGCGTTACCATGAAGCAGCTTTTGGGCAAGCGGGCAGAGAAGTGCCCCTACCGGCATATTCTGCGTAAGTGTACGGAGTTTGCCCCAAAACGCCGTTACGCCACGGCAAAGGCTCTCCTGCGAGCATTGAAAACCAGAACCTTGCAGCTGTGGCTGCCGTGGCTGATTGCTGTTGCTGTACTGCTGGGCGCAGGTGGCTTTGCATGGTGGTATCACAGCCATCAGGCGGAGATTACAGAGGGCCGCTACCCCGATGAGCCGCTGCTGTTCTATGCCGCTATCGGGGACTATCTGATTGCCAATATCGGAGATTTGCGGCGCAGCGGTCAAACCCAAACCATGACACTTGATTTGGATGGGGACGGTCAAAAGGAAACCATCGAACTCTACGGACTGGGGGATGACATTCACGGAGATCTGACGGTTGGCACCGAGGACGGAAACTGGATGGATCTGGTTGGCTGGGCAATTTCAGATACCTCTGCATGGGAGCGCCTCAGCTGTGAACCGTATTCCGTGACGAATCTGCCGGATGCATACTATGTGCAGATCACCTGTCTGGACTTGAATCCAACGGAAAAGGATGGTATGGAAATCGTGATTTCCGTTGGTGATATGGAAACAGAAACGGTCTGCGGCGTGTACCACTATACCGGAGCAGCTGATGAGGATGGGGACGGTTCAGACCCGGCAGACTATATGGGCCGGATGTGGGGCGGCGCAAATTTCAAGGTGGATGCCAATTTCAATATGGCAAGCGAACTCCTGTATAATCCGTATCAGGCGCAGAACGGCTATCAATACCTCAGCAATGGTGTTCAGCCGGACTGGGAGGGCGAAGTGGATTATGCAAAATACCGCTATGCGGTAAGCGGTCAAATGACACTGCGAGAGCGATACGAAGCGTTGAACGAATAAAAAGAGGGTGCTGACCTATGTGCGGTCAGCACCCTTTCCTATTCCAGCACTTCAATATTGTGGTCATACAGCAACTCGTTGGCTTCGATAATGCTCTGATGATGCCCGATGGCGTACAGCAGAAGCGCATCCCGCGGATCTCTGGGGTACAGTTCCCGGTAGCCAGCCTGCTTCAAAAGCACCTGTACTTCCTTGTCGTCCAGTTCCAGACCGAAGGCCAGCGCAATCACTTTGTCCCGCGAGGGGTATTTCCTGCCGAGAAAAATCTGATACACATAGGCTTTATTCAGGTTGGAACGGCGTACCACATCGGCTTTGGAGCAGTTCTTCTGTTTCAGCCAGCCCTCCAGATATTCCGGCAGACTGTCAAGTTGCATTTCGCTGCGGTTCTCGGCCAGATAGTCCAGAATATTGTCCGAACGGCTGATCTCATGCGCCAGTTCATCTGTCGTTTTCATGGAATGCCCACCTCCGACCATCATATTACGCCCATTATAACACGAAAAGGTTAGCTGTCAGCTAACCTTTTCTCTCATTTTTCGCAGTATGATTTCAGTCAGAAGATGGCACTTTCATCAAAAACAGCTTGAGAACTTCCTCGGCCAGCTTTAATTCCCTGTCTGTGCAGCGGGAAAGCAGCGCCTGTACACCGGAGGAATTCCCTATCTCTTGGCCGGAACCGTTGATGATATAGTCCATTGGAAGGTGCATGGATTGCGACAGCTTGATAAGGGTGTCGATGGACATCTGGGAGGTGCCGACCTCCAGCTGCCCATAGTAGCCGGTGCCGATGTCGGCAAGCTCGGACATTTTCTCACGGGTCAGCCCAAGTTCCTGCCGCCGCTGCCGCAGGCGCTGTCCAATCTCAATCAACTGCTGCTTCTCCATTACGCTGCACCTCCCCTTTTTCGTTATTGCTTATTGTAATATGAGGAGCAGTGTAGTAAAATGTGTCATAAGATATCTAAAATCATTATTTATAGGAGGTAGCCATGTTTTGTCAGTCTTGCGGTGAGATTCTTCCTGATGGTGCACATTTCTGTCCTAAATGCGGACAAAGTTGCGCTGCACAAGTCGAAATACCCGATAATATCAATTTTTCATTTGATGATGAATTAACTCCCGTTGATAAAGAAACAGAAGTAGTATGCAGAAAAACAACTACAGATAAAGAGACTTCCACTCCCGAAAAGAAAAAGCCGGCAGCAACTCATACCGATGCTCCTGCTATCGGCTCCATAGAGTGGCGTTATTGGAATGAGAATGGCAGTCACAATGGGCTTGCCGAGTATTATGACGGCACACTCTTTACCATTCCGTTTGTTCCAAATGGTGACGACATTGATATGCCGCTCATGTCAAATAATGACGTAATTATTCCCGGGCCAGTCGGGCAATTTTCCATTGGAAAGAATACTCGGCGCATTTTTTATTTGAACGAAGACTATCAACTAATCGCGTGCGACCTTAACGGTAAGAATAAGGTCTTGATTGCTGGCGGGAACAATGAGCATGTCATTGATTTTGTATTGAATGAGGATCAACTTTTTCTCATTCTTCAGGCCAAGGACGATGAAAAATTCCTTTTTCAAATCAGTCAATCCCTGGATACCAGCACCATCTTGAAAAAGGGATACAGTCTTCGCGGTCTGGCAGCAGATCAGAATTACCTATATTACATTGATGGAACTGCCCTGACCCAGCGCGATTTGAAAAGTGGGACAGAAAAAGTAATCTTAGATCGTACAGGTCTTAATACGTTTCAGATGTACAATGGCTATCTGGTTCTTACCGTTTCCGATAATATCTTTTCGCAACATGATGCGGATAATTATATTCTACTTATTGATCCATCCCGAATGCTCCAGCGAAAAGTCGCACAGGTTGCGGCTAAAAATGTGAACTGCTATTGGGATCATGTTTTCTATACGGATGTAAAAAATGAGTATATCTGGACGATCTCACTTAATGGCGGAGAACCGCATTTGCTAAGAAGTAAAGCCTCCAGCAATCTAAGTATTGCCTGTGGACAACTATTCTTTGTTGATTGTGCAAGTGTGAGGATTGTATCTATTAATCTGCAAACTGGTGAAGAAACCAATTTTCTCACCGGAAAAACAGCGAAATCTTCCTCTGACGGTTATATACTGCCGCCGCCAAAAGACTTGAGCGGGCGCAAGAAGCCGGGATATATCGTTTCCTCTAAAAAGAAAGCCCCGGAAGAATCAAAACCATCGGAAGATATAAAGACTGCTGCTGTCAACCGTGAACAGGAAAAAACTGCTTCGCCCTCGAATGCGGATTCAGCAAATGCGGAGAACAGTGAAGGGATTACCGAAGAAATCAAGGAAATTAAGAAAAAAGAGTATTCCACTGAAATGGATCAGCTCTGGAGAAGCAAACCATTCAAAGATGTGTTCCTTTACAACTTTGTAAAGGTATTACTTGAGTTTTTATTCCCGCTGTTCATAGGAATCGTTATGTGGGCAGGCGGCTCGATACAAATTTTCTTTGAACGACACATCGGATAGCTCTCTTCTTCTGATAATCACTGGCCTCATTTTAATAATTGTCGGGATAGCAGCAATCATCTTAATCGCGGTAGGTATGATCTATATCTGTATATCCTTGAACGAAAAAATCAGCGGCGCAGAGGGCGAGGCCATCAAGAAAAAATATACTCCTTTTGGCATTAATGACTCATACACACCAATCGGAATTTGTGGAGGCCGAAATGCCGTTGCTGTGATTGTCTGCTGGGGCTCAGCATTTATATTGCTTATTCTTTTGGCTGATATATTCACACTATAAGCCGTACTGAACGAGGGAGGCGATTTGTGATGCAATTATATGGATTTCAAATCAATGAGCAAAGCGTTTCCATGCAGCGGAAAGCTTATTACTGCAAGCTGATTGCGGATACTGACCAGTTGGCGCGTCAGATTAAATACTATCCATTGTACGAGGAACACAGGACCATCAAAGGTGTTTTTGAAAATCTTCTTAAAGACCGGGAAGTGTTGTATGCTCCGCTGTTTCGGTATGTATCAGACGAACTGCAAGCACATGGGATTTACAACTATGACTCGCAGCGAATTATAGATGCCTGTGATGCTGTCAGTGGGAAATATATTTCAGTTTACATGGACATCCAGGAACAGTGCTGTGAAATCGTTGGTGCCCTGGAAGAGGAAATGCAGCTGCGGCAGCTGCGCAAAGATACAAGGGGACGCATTGGTGCGATTGGTTCCGGCGTAGGCGGCTTGGCAGTTGGAATGCTGAAAGCTGGAACACTCAACATTGCATCAGGTGTTATCCATTCCGCAGGGAATGCCGTTGGAAATCTGTTCTCCAAATTGTATTGCGATAATCAGTTGGACGAGCTCTATCATACCCATGCTACCCGCCAATCGCTGCTTAATGGGATGCAGGCGGATTGCCGGGCTATTCCTACAGTGATCAGCCTGATCCTTCAAGCAGAAGCAGATACTACTTGGCAATACCCGTTTCAAACCTCCCGACTTACTGATATCACAGCAATTTGTAATCAAATTTCTACGAAAGCAATTCCGCGCAGCAAATGGGAGCAATTATTGACTGGCTGCATCATCAACTATGCACCTTTTCTGCCAGAGTTGTATGAGTTTGCTGAGAAGACGCTGGGAGGGGATGACGGCAATCTTTTGAAGGTCGCTCATTTCTTCTCTGTGATTCGGTATTTTCAGCCTATAGAAGAAAAGGAACAGCGTGATGCAAGCTTCCGAGAATATCAGAAAAATGCCGAAGAGAAGCCAAAGGCATTCTTCGGAAGCCGACTGCACGAAGCGGAAGCTTTCCTCTCCACGAGCCAAATCTATGATGATGTCTATTGTATTGTAGAAGATGTTCTCTCTCCCGATTTTAATGACATGATTCGCCATCTGCTGGACTTCCGTACATATATCAATGATAAAGGCGAAGAAGATGGGCCGTTATTTGATCGCAGGACAAGACGCCGCATGATATTCTTTGAGTTTGATAGCCCGTCAAAGCTTGGCAAGCAAACCTTTATTCGGCAATTTTGTGATACCTGTCACGCAAAGCTCATGCCAGGTGAAGAAGCGTTTGCGTTCATTGACATAACCAGCACATGGACTCGCAGAGAGGGCATTTTAATCACGAACCGTGGCTTTTACCTTTCGGAATCATGCAATGCTGTCAGGCCGGGTTCTCCGCTGCTATATGAAAGGATCAGCCGAATAGTATGCGACCCTGTTATGAAAATAGAATATGACGGTGCGATCGTTAAGCCAAAACTCCCCAGTAATGAAAAAATTAGAAATTTCCTGATTTTTAGCTGTATGTATTTCAAATTCGGACAATTTGAGGAGTGAAATCAAATGAGTAGTACAGATGGACGCCCGTTGGTGTCAACGCAGGATTCAGGACCTGAATCCAACAAGAGCGGTACAGGTTGTTTGGGTTGTCTAAGTCAGATTGTCGGCCTAATTTTTATCATTTATATTATCTCTGTGGGACTCCGTTCTTGCGGAAAAAGTGATACTGATAAGCCAAAAGATTCCGGTGGTCAATCTTCTGTACAAACTGAGACAGTAATGCAGCAACCAGATAGTACAGATG
>DXUR01000123.1 GCA_019417795.1 Clostridiales bacterium
CCTATGATCCGGGGTATCAAATCACCTTTGTGCTGATGCTGACTTCTGCCATCGTCACCTGTACGCTGACGACCCGGTTGAAAGATCAGGCAAAAATGTCTGCACAGGCGGCGTTTCGGACGAAGGTGCTGTTTGATACCAGCCAGCTTTTGCAGAAAGCGACCAACGAAGACGAAATATTATCCCTGACGGCAGCGCAGCTTACCAAACTGCTAAACCGGAACCTGATCGTGTATCCAGAGCAGGATGGTTCTCTTGGACAGGGGCAAATTTTTAACACAGTGAAAGAAAGCAGCCGACTCAGTTTTGATTCTGCGCCGGAACGCAGTGCCGCTGAGTGGTGCTTTGCAAATAAGAAGCGTTCGGGTGCATCAACGGATTACTGCACCGATGCAAAAGGACTGTACCTTGCGATTCGTACAGGCAGCGGTGTGTTTGGTGTTATCGGCATCGACCTGTCGGAAAAACCGCTGGATGCCTTTGAAAACAGCGTGCTGCTTTCCATTCTGGGCGAAGGTGCGCTGGCGATCGAAAACCGCAGAAACGCACTGGAAAAAGAACGAGCTACCATGCAGGCACAGAATGAACAGCTTCGGGCAAATCTGCTGCGGACCATTTCCCATGATCTTCGGACACCGCTGACCTCCATCTCAGGCAATGCAAGTAATCTGCTCTCCAATGCGGAAACGCTGGATGCAGAAACACGGACAAAGATCTGTACGGATATTTTTGATGATGCACAGTGGTTGATCGGTCTGGTGGAAAATTTGCTTTCTATCACCCGTATTGAGGATGGGCGGATGAATCTTCAAATCTCTCCGCAGCTCATGGATGAGGTGGTCGAGGAAGCTCTGCGGCATATCAGCCGAAAAAGCAAGGAGCATATCATCATAACGACTTATTCGGATGAAATTCTTCTTGCCGACATGGACGCGCGGCTTATCATGCAGGTCATTATCAATCTGGTGGACAACGCCATCAAATACACGCAGACGGGCTCCCGGATCAATATTTCTGCGTATGCAAAAAACAGTAATATCGTGGTAGATGTATCCGATGATGGCCCCGGTATCCCGGATCAGAATAAAGCGCAGGTCTTTGAAATGTTCTTTACCGGGCAGAATCAGATTGCAGACAGCCACCGCAGTCTGGGGCTGGGACTTGCGCTCTGCCGAACGATCCTTGCAGCTCATAAAGGTACCCTGACTCTCCGGGATAACGAACCGCACGGCTGCATATTCTCTTTTGAACTTCCCAAAAGCGAGGTAAGTATTCATGAATAAACCAACGATTCTGGTTGTTGAGGACGATTCATCGGTACGGAGTCTGATCACAACTACCCTGAAAGCACACGGATATAAATTCCTGACAGCGGCCAACGGAGAGATGGCTGTGATGATGGCGTCCAGCCATAACCCGGATATTATGCTGCTGGATCTCGGACTGCCGGATATTGATGGCGTTGAGGTGATCCGCCGCATCCGGGAGTGGTCGAATCTACCCATCATCGTTTTGAGTGCCCGCAGTGAGGATTCCGATAAGATCGAAGCACTGGATCAGGGCGCAGACGATTATCTGACGAAGCCTTTCTCAGTGGATGAGCTTCTGGCTCGCCTGCGTGTGACGCAAAGGCGGCTGAATTTGCAGGCATCCGGTGAGGTCAGCAGCTCAGTTTTTGTAAATGGCCCGCTGAAAATTGATTTTGCTGCCGGCTGTGTCTGGCTGAACGATGAAGAACTACATCTGACCCCAATCGAATATAAGCTGCTTTGTGTTCTTGCGCACAATGTAGGAAAGGTTCTGACCCATACGGCGATTACGCAAAAAGTCTGGGGAAGCTCGCAAGAAAACGACATTGCATCCCTGCGTGTCTACATGGCATCTTTGCGCAAAAAGCTGGAATCAGGCGCACATTCTCTGCATCTGGTTCAGACCCATGTGGGGGTCGGCTACCGGATGCTGCGTGTTGAAGCGGATGATTCGCCAGAAGAATAGTCCGCAGGCAGATTCAGATAAAACAAAAACAGGGTGCGCCCCTGAATTGAAATGAACCCCAAAAGTTAGACAAAAATCGAATTAAGCGGTTCCAACGGTCTGAATCCTGTACTGCACAGGGCTCAGGCCGTTTAGTTTTAATTTGATTCGGCGATTGTTGTAATAGTCGATGTACTCGACAATGGCTTTTTCCAGATAGTCAATAGAATCAAATTTTTCTAAATAGAACAGTTCCGTCTTGAGCAGCCTGGGCAATCTGTTCGGCCTGCCTTATGTGGTCATGCGTAAACCGGCCCCCATTGATACGACGACTCTGAACTATAATTGGCAGATCTGGGAGACCAATGCGTTCAGCATTTATACCAAGGAAACGGACGAAGTTGGCGAGCAGAGCGCACAGGAAGCCGTTGCTGCCGTGCTGCGGTATCTCAGCCGGGTCGGTTTACTGCGATACCACTGCCACAGCGGGTATCTGTCCACCGTCGTGCAGGAAAACGAGATGGCAAATGTACTCACCCCGGCGGGCGGGATCTTCCGCCGCTTCGTGGAGCCGGGACAGGAAGTAGAGTATGGTCAGAAAATGGGCGTGATCCTTGATCCGTTTACTGCGGAGGTGGAGGCAGAGATCACCTGTCCGACCAGCGGTGTTGTTTTCTTCGCTTTGAAAAAACCGCTGACAACAGAACATGAGGTCGCATTTAAGGTGATCCGGCGGCTGCATGGGGGATGTTTGTAAACAAGATCCTGGTATTTCGTAGAGAGCGAGTATAAAAATCAGATACAAGACCCAACTAAGGAAGGTACAGTCCGTGATGTCGAGCTGTACAGCAATTTCAAAACCATTGCCGAAAGTATTCCCGAAACGCCGGTCTTGCTGTATAATGATTCCGGACGGCCCGGCCAGGCAGGGCTTTGTAAAAACCATGACCGAAGCTGGTCTGCTGTAAATCATATCACACAAGGAGGTCTGTTTCATGAATCCGACGCTGCGAAAGGATGCCGATGCCATCATCGCATCCAGCCTGAACGCTGTCCTGCCGGACGAAGCTGTCCGCCGCGCATTGAAAGCCTTTGCGCCCAAGGGCGGCAGGGTGCTGCTGGTCGCAGCGGGCAAGGCCGCATGGCAGATGGCACACGCGGCGGTGGAAGCGCTGGGCCGTGTGGACGGCGGCGTGGTCGTGACCAAATACAAGCACGTCAGGGGCGAAATTCTGGGAGTAAATTGTTATGAAGCAGGCCATCCGGTGCCGGACGAGAACAGTTTTGCGGCCACCGAGAAGGCATTGGAGCTGGTGCGCGGCCTGGCGGCGGAGGATACCGTGCTGTTTCTGCTCTCCGGCGGAGGAAGTGCATTGTTTGAAAAACCGCTGCTCCCCGGCACAGAATTGCAGGACATCACCGGCCAGCTCCTTGCCAGTGGCGCTGACATCGTGGAGATGAACACCATCCGCAAACGGCTTTCGGGCGTCAAGGGCGGGCGGTTCGCGCAGGCATGCGCCCCGGCCCAGGTGTTCAGCATCGTGCTGAGCGATATTCTGGGCGACCCGCTGGATATGATCGCCAGCGGCCCGGCGGTGCCGGACACCTCTACTTGCACACAGGCGCTTGCCATTGCGGAGAAGTATCACCTGAAGCTCTCGGAACAGGCAAAAGTTCTTCTGGCGCAGGAAACGCCCAAGATTCTGGACAATGTGACGACCCAGATCACTGGCAGTGTGCGGGAGCTTTGCACCGCTGCCGCTGCCGCCTGCCGGGAGCTTGGCTATGAGTCCGTCCTGCTGACCGACCAGCTCTGCTGTGAAGCCCGGGAGGCGGGCAGCTTCCTTGGCTCCATCGTCCGGACCCACGCGGGGCAGGGAAAAAAGCTGGCCTACATCGCAGGCGGCGAGACGGTCGTCCATCTGACGGGCAGGGGCCTCGGCGGACGGAATCAGGAGCTTGCCCTTGCAGCGGCTCCGGCGCTGGCCGGGCTGGATGCAGCAGTGTTCTCGGTGGGCAGTGACGGCACCGACGGCCCCACGGATGCTGCCGGCGGCTATGTGGATGGTGACACCCTCTCCGCACTGACCGCCAAGGGCTGGAATGTGTTCGACACCCTGCAAAACAACGACGCCTACCATGCACTGAAAGCTGTGGACGGCCTTATCATGACCGGCGCTACTGGCACGAATGTCAATGATGTTGCCGTGGCGCTGGTGGGGGAGAAGTAAAAATGTGATTCTGGTATGAAAGAGGGGAGGCTCCCATGTACGTTGATTGGGAATACTACAAAATTTTCTATTATGTGGCGAAGTATCAGAACTTCACGAAAGCGGCGCGGGTGCTGGGCAACAACCAGCCCAACATCACCCACTCGATGAACCGGCTGGAAAGCCAGCTGAACTGTGTGCTCTTTACCCGCTCCAACCGGGGCGTCACCCTGACGCCGGAGGGCGAGATGCTCTACTCCCGCATCGCCTCGGCAGCGGTGCAGATACAGGACGCGGAGGAAGAACTGAGCGCCAGCGCTACCCTCGAGCACGGCTCCATCAGCATCAGTGCGACGGAGACGGCGCTGAACATCTATCTGGCCGAGAAGCTGCGGACGTTCCACACCGAGTATCCCGGCATCCGGCTGCGCATCTCGAACCACTCTACGCCCCAGGCGGTGCAGGCTGTGAAGAACGGAGAAGTGGATTTTGCCATCATCTCCACCCCGGCGGAAGTAGAACAGAGCCTGAAGATGGTGGAACTGAGACCGTTTTATGAAGTGCTGGTGGGTGGAAAGACCTTCACTGCACTGGCCAGCCAGCGCCTGACGCTGAAGGAACTGAGCTGCTATCCGCTCATCTCTCTCAGCGATGAGAGCATGACCCGGAGCTTCTACCGGCAGTTCTTCCTCGACCACGACGCCGTGCTCCGGCCCGACACCGAGGCCGCCACCACCGACCAGATGCTCACGCTGGTGAAAAGTGAGCTGGGCCTTGCCTTCGTGCCGGAACCGATGACGAAAGAGCTTCTGGCCCGCGGCGAGCTTGTCGAGCTGCATCTGCAGGAGATCATTCCCTCCCGCTCTATCTGCCTCGTCTACGACCATCACCGCCCGCTGAACACGGCGGCCCGGAAGTTCCAGCAGATGTTGACAAAAGCGGAGCCGGGCCATCCGGCAGCGCCGAAGCAGGCGGAGGGCGTCTCTTTCGTATCCCAATAAAATGATTTGTCGTTGTCCCATGCCGGAAAGCTTCCCTTTTGATATGGGAATTTGTTGCAGCGCTTTCAGGCAGCAGTGCTATTATAAAAGAATTTGCAGGATGGGTAAGACGTATCTTGGATATGGCTGCAATATTCGTTCTGTATTGGAGAAACTGCCGCCCTTTTATTTTACAGGTCAGATGGACCCGCCATTGGTCGCCGCAACTTCGCCATACCAGAAGGCACTGTCTTTCGGGATGCGCCGCCCGGAAGCGTAATCGACGTACACCAGACCAAAACGCTCTCTGTATCCGCTGTGCCACTCGTAGTTGTCCAACAGGCTCCAATGGAAGTACCCTCGCACGTCGGCACCGGCCTGAATGCCCTCGGAAAGTTTTTCCAGATAGCGCGCCAGAAAATCAATTCGCTCCACGTCATGCACCTTGCCGTCCCGATAGATTTTGTCGGTGCAGGATAAGCCGTTCTCCGCGATGAACATGGGCAGTCCATACCGCTCCTGGATGTAACGGGGACCCCAGTTCAGGCTTTCCGGCTCTACCGGCCAGTTCATGGCTGTGTGAGCGTATCCCGCAGGGCGCTCCACATAACAGGGGCCATTCGTTCCCATCTGTACAGGCGCGGCATTGTAGATGTTCAGCCCGAGCATATCCGGTCTGCCCAGAGACAGGGCGTCGTTGATGTATTGCGGCACAGCACCGATGCAGGCGGAAAGCTGCGGCCCGCAGAGGTCCGGGCTGGGCCAGCGGCCAAGGCACAGAGGGTCGAGCGACATCGTGTGGGTGAAGGCCCAGTCCTCGTCCGGGCAGGCAAAGGTCAGAGCCCGGGCGGCGTCCACATCTGCTTTTGCCTCAGATACGGGGTAGCAGATGCGGCCTGTGGAGACGAAGCCCACTCTGTTTTCGGCGTCCGTATGGCGGAGCTCCTGCGCGGAAAGGCAGTGCGCATAGATGATATTCTGCCAGCAGGTGAACTGCCCTTCCAGCGGGAGTTTCAGCCCCGGCGCATGCTCACCTGTCCCATAGCCCATTTTCACGATACAGGCAGGCTCATTGAAGGTGAACCACTGGTGGACCCTGCCTTTGAAATGTTCTGCCATTTTTGCCGTGTAGACTGCAAACGCCCGGGCGGTGTCCTCATTCTGCCAGCCGCCCTTTTCTTCCAGCGCCTGCGGCAAATCCCAGTGATACAGCGTAATATACGGCTCGATGCCCGCTTCCAGCAAAGTATTCACAAGACCATCGTAATAGGCAAAGCCTTTTTCGTTCCAGTCCGTGCCGCCGGTGGGGGCGATGCGCGTCCACGCCACAGAGAAGCGATAGGCTTTCAGGTGCATCGACTTCAGCAGTTCGATGTCTTCCCGCCAGCGGTGATAGCTGTCGCAGGCGGTATCACCGGTCTCGCCCCGATAGGTGCGGCCCGGTGTGTGGGAGAAAACATCCCAGATGCTCCGGCCTTTTCCATCCTCGACGGCACCGCCCTCGATTTGATAGGCTGCAGTCGCAGCGCCCCATACAAATTCTTTTGGAAATACTGCCATGTTCGTTCTCCTTTTATCTCGTCAGATACATGTGTACAGGAACTTGAGATCCTTACTGATTATAGTATACTCTTCTGTGTCTGCCGGTGCAAATAGCATTTTATTGGTGACCATTGTGGAAATACACACCAGGATACGCTATACTAAAACAGAGAACATGGAATTCATCTGGCGCAAAAAAGCCAAAGGAAAGGGAAAACAGAATGATAGACAAAATGCTCGTGCGCGGGGCAAAGGTACACAACCTGAAAAACATCGACGTGGACATCCCGCTGAACAAGATCGTGGGCATTGCGGGCGTGTCGGGGTCGGGTAAATCCTCGCTGGCGCTGGGGGTGCTGTATGCCGAAGGCTCCCGCCGGTATCTGGAGGCGCTGTCCACCTACACCCGCCGCCGGATGACCCAGGCTTCGAAAGCCTCGGTGGAAGAGGTGCTGTATGTCCCGGCGGCGCTGGCGCTGCACCAGCGGCCGGGCGTGCCGGGCATCCGCAGCACCTTCGGCACCGGCACGGAATTGCTGAACAGCCTGCGGCTCATGTAC
>DXUR01000124.1 GCA_019417795.1 Clostridiales bacterium
ATGGATGCCGCCATCCAGACCCTGCCGGGCGGCTATGATACGGTGTGTACTGACGGGATGTTTTCGCAGGGCGAGTGGCAGCTTCTGTCCATCGCCCGCGCCGCAGCGGCAGACCCTGCCGTGCTGCTGCTGGACGAGATAACGGCCAACCTCGATGCTGAGACCGAGGCCCGTGTCCTCGAAGCGCTTCGCCGCGCGTCCGAAGGACGCACGGTGCTCTCCGTCTCTCACCGCATCTATGAGAACCTCGGTGGACGGACGGTAGAGGTCAGGACGCAGACCCAGTGATGCGGCGGATGCCATAAAACAGAACGCCCCGGCTGGTCGCTGGAAGGGCTGACAAACCCCGACAAAAGTCCAGCCCCCGGAGAGATGCACTCTTTGGGGGCTTTTGCAATGGGAGAAAACGTGGTATAATATCGCTAATGCGATATTATAGTTTTATGCGCAGCGCCTCGCCGCTTGCTCCTGCGGAGCTGCGTGGCAACCGGCTTTGGATGCGCAATTATGCCATTTCACTGCGTTCATGGCATAATAGGAAAAAACTTTTGCGGGAAGGTGAATACGCCATGAAACAGGAAAAAGCCTATTACCACCTGCCCGGATCGTTCGAGTTCTACGAGCTGTACCGGGAGTTCCTGCCTCTGTTTCGGGCGCACAGAGAATACTTTTATGACTGGTGCGACATCGGCTCCATCTACGGCGCACCGGCCGACTGCGTCTGGGGCGGGGGACGGGCTGGCTTCGGGGAGCATGACCCCACAGAAGTCCTTGCCCTGACGCGGGAATACGGCATCTCGGCGCGGCTGACCTTCAGTAACTCGCTCCTCCGGGAGGAACATCTTTCGGATAAAAAGTGCAACGCTCTCTGCGCCCTGTTTGAGCGAGAAAACCAGGTGCAGAGCGGCGTCATCGTCCACTCGGAGCTGCTGCTGGACTACCTGAAAACGCACTATCCGCAGCTTTATTTCGTGTCCTCCACGACGAAAGTGCTGACAGAGTTTCAGCAGCTCCGGGCGGAGACAGCCCGGGAGGAGTTCCGCTATGTGGTGCCGGACTTCCGGCTGAACAAAGCCTTTGGAGAGCTGGACAGTCTGCCGCAGGCGCAGAAAGACAAGGTGGAATTTCTCTGCAACGAGTGCTGCTGGGTCGGATGCCGGGACAGAAAGCGCTGCTATGAGAATGTCAGCCGAAAAAATCTCGGTGAAGCCTGCCCCGAACACATCTGTACCGCACCGGGTGCGGAGGAAGGCTACCGCTTCTCGAAGGCGATGGAAAATCCGGGGTTTATCGGCATCAGGGACATTCAGGATGTCTATATGCCGATGGGATTTTCCAACTTCAAGATCGAGGGCCGGGGCCTGGGCAGTGCGCTGGTACTGGAATTTCTGCTCTACTACATGACAAAACCGGAATACCAGCTGCATGTCCGGGAAGCCATCTATCTGGACAATATGCTCGACCTGTTCTGAGAAACTGCATTATCTGCCACTCTGACCTGTCGGACGGCGACTGATGCCACGACGAGGTGCTGCGGTGTACGGGGTGCTTTGCGGCAGTCTGGCGTGTTCCTATACCAAGCTTTTGAAGGAGATAAAGAAATGACCGAAAAAGAAAAGATGCTGGCCCATCAGATGTACGACGCAAACTACAACAAGGAGCTGCACGATGAGCGCATCGCAGCCAAGGAATTGTGCTGGGAGTATAATCAGCTCCGCCCGTCGAATGAAGAGGGCCAGAGAGCGGTCTTGAAGAAACTTCTCGGCAAGACGGGGGAGAATTTCTACATCACCGCGCCGTTCTGGTGCGATTATGGCTACAACATCGAACTGGGCGAAAATTTCTACGCCAACCACAACCTGGTCATCCTTGATTGTGCTAAGGTGAAATTCGGCGATAACGTCTTTGTTGCGCCGGACTGCGGTTTCCACACCGCTGGTCACCCCATCGACTTCGAGCGCCGCAACGCCGGGTTTGAGTATGCCTACCCTATCACGGTGGGGGACAATGTCTGGATCGGCGCAGGCGTGCAGGTGATGCCGGGCGTGACCATCGGCAGCAATGTGGTCATCGGCGGCGGCAGCGTCGTGGTGAAGGACATCCCCGATAACTCGGTGGCTGTCGGCAATCCCTGCCATGTCATCCGTGCCATCACCGATGAGGACAAAAAGACCTGCTGGAGCAGATAAAACAAGAAAACGGCCCCACCGGCGAAATATTATCCCAGTGCAGAGGAGATTGAGGCTGAAATTGCAAAGGCTGTCCGGTTTTATGAAATCACCATCGAGCACCTGACCGGCAAGCAGATACACAGGAAACGTAACGAAACACAGCCCGCACAGAAGCTTTGTGCGGGCTGTTGCAGTCTATGCAGGCTGCTATCAAAAATCCCGGAAAGTAAGATTGTTGCATCAAGATGCACTAATCGTGCAAAACATGGGAAGATAAACGTATGATAAACCCTCCCCGGTGAAACTGAATGGTTTTGCCGGGGAGGGTTTTGTTTTTTGCAGATTGTAGAAGAAAGATTATGGAAAATAAAGGAAAGAAAAAAAGCAGTTCAAGGAACGATATATCACTTGACCAAGCAATATTACAGTGGATTGTGGATGATTATGATATTTCTGATGAAAAATCCAGAAAAATAGTAGGTAAAAGTGGAGAAAAAAGTAAATTAATAACATGCAAAATGGTAATGAATTATCTAGACAATCGAGGTGTATGACCTTTAATGCAATGACCGAACGTTACGAAGAAATCACGGTTTGCGGAAAACCTGCGCTGTTCACCAGCATCCGCATCAAGAGAGATACTGTCCCAGATGGTCTGTATGCCTACGATGTCCGGCTCGACGATGAGTGCCGGGGCATTCCCTGCGAGATTGCCCCCTTTGTGATGGTCAACCACTGGGGCACCATCATCCTTGTGGAACCGCTGGAACTGCCCGATGATGGGCGGCGGTATATTAACGAGGACACCGACTGGAACTACGCTCCGTTTGGAGGAACAGAGAAAAATCAAAAGCCATGTGTCACAGTGAAAGAATTTATAAAGACCTATGCGAAGCAGAAATGACAGAAAACTTGTGCCGGAAAAGTGTTAAAAATGCCGTAGAGGTAAAAGAGTATCAAATTCTCTATCATTTGAGAGAGTTGCGTCAGCAAATCGGCAACGCTAAAATGACGAACGGCATTTTTGATACAGAAAGAAAAGAGTTATGAGCATTTATGGCTATTGCAGAATTTCTACTGCAAAACAGAGTATGCTGAAATGAAGGATTGACTTTTATGTAGAAGAAGTGCTGAAAAAGCGGACAGAAGGAACACGGTACATTCAAAATGAGAATGCCGTGTTCCTTTTTTGTGGCTTGTGTAGGATGGACAACCATACCGTCCAGCCCAATCTGTATAATGGGGGCAGAAAAGTGATGGAATCATAAGAAAGAAGGAGAAGAGCGTATGAAAAAATTTTTGATGGTACTGTTGAGCATTGCATTTGTGCTGAATCTTGCAATTGTGATTGGGTTGATAGGTGGATATGGTTCGCCACGCCGGGCGCTTTACACCATCACAGACGAGCTGATGAACAGTGCCTATCGGTTCAAAAGAGGTTGGCAATTTAAGAATAGTCTACCTTGACTTTTTAGAAGATGGACAGGCAGTCTGTCCATCTTTTTTTGTATACTGGAGTTGTGCAAAAGAGACAAAAATTTTTTGTAATTCTGTAAAACGACAAAACTTCACACAAAGAATTGCAGCGATAGTTGTATTGTGTTACAATGAGCTAGAAGGAGAATGAACTGTGCGTAATAGTAGATTAGACCGTATACTCTACATTCAGCAGGTGCTGGTACAGGGTGGTGTGCTGAACAAACAGCAGACGGCTGACCGCTTCGGTGTCAGTGAGAAAACCATCCAGCGCGACCTTGATACCCTGCGCAATTATTTTGCGGACAGCGAGCCGCGCCGGGAGATTTTATACAACTCCGCAAAGGGCGGCTATCTGCTGGATGACACGCTTTCGCGATTTCTCACCAGCAGCGAGATTCTGGCAGTATGCAAGATTCTGCTGGAAAGCCGCTCCATGGTCAAGGAGGAAATGTTCCCGATTCTGGACAAGCTGATTCTGGCCTGCACGCCGCTGGACCGGTTGAATCAGGTCAAAGATCTCATTAGCAATGAGCGCTTCCATTATGTTGAGCCGCAGCACGGTCGGAAATTTATTGAAAGCCTGTGGGAGATCGGTACGGCAATAGAAAACCACAATGTTATGGAAATTACCTAC
Source organism: Clostridiales bacterium (assembly GCA_019417795.1). Next base: position 4,285 of record DXUR01000124.1, read on the forward strand.
TGCCGCACCCATGACGGCGAGACCCGTGTGCGCACTATTGAGCCGGTGGGCATCCTGTTCAGCGAGTATTATTTTTATCTAGCGGCGTTTATTGAGGGCATCGACAAGGACAAGCACTTCCAGAACCCGCAGGACAACTCCCCGACGATTTACCGCATCGACCGCATCCAGAACTATAAGACCCTCGACCGGCACTTTGCCCAGCGCTATACCGACCGCTTTCAGGAGGGCGAGATGCGCAAGCGCATCCAGTTTATGTACGGCGGCGAGTTGCAGACCATCCGGTTCGAGTATACCGGGCCGAGTCTGGAATCCGTGCTCGACCGACTGCCTACTGCAAAGGTTTTGCAGGTGACGGAAAAGGGCTGGATCGTAGAAGCGGAAGTGTTTGGAACGGGTATCCAGATGTGGGTGCGGAGTCAGGGGGATTTCATTAAGGTTCTTTGAAAAAGGAGGAAATCAGAATGTTTCATATGCTGGAAAAAGAGCATGCAGAAGAAGTGGATAAAAAAGCCGATGAGCAGTACAGAAAGCGCTGCAATGAGGTGTTGGCACATTCGAAGGTGCTGTACAAGACACGGCAGGAAGCAATGGAGCAGCTGAAGGCGTGCGACGCATATATGCAGGCCCTCACGAACTGTCCGGCAGAGTTTGGTCGAACGGGCAAAACGATACAGAAGGGCTATCAAGACTTTGAAAAGGAACTGGAAAAAATTCAGAAAAAGGTCGAAAAGAGCCGAAAAGGCTCAGTGGATAAGGCGCTGACCATGGGCACTGCAGCGGGTGCAGGCGCGGGTCTGTTTGGAGCAGACCTTATGCTGGCGGCGGCAACGACCTTTGGCACGACCGCAGCGGGCGTGTCTATCAGTTCTTTAAGCGGTGCTGCTGCGACCAATGCGATCCTTGCATGGTTAGGTGGTGGCACATTGGCCGCTGGCGGTGCGGGCGTTGTAGGTGGAGAAATTTTGCTGTCGCTGGTGGGGCCTGTGGGCATTGGATGTGCGATCGTCTGTCTAGTGGCAAAGGGCGTCAAGGTGAACATCGACAACAAAAACCAGGCGCTGAATGCGGAGAAGGATGCAAAAAGACGGATGGAAGCACTGAACCGGCTGAACTGCATCGACCAGAATGTGGATTCGCTGCTCCGCAAGACGGAGGCACAGAGTAAGACCGTTGCGGGAAATATTGCAGTGGTCAAGCGGATACACAAGAGCGATTACAGCAAATTTTCGGATCGGGAGGCGGAGCAGTTGCGGCTGATGCTGAACAATGCGCAGACACTGGCCAGCTTGGTGACGGAGAAGGTCTCGCTGAAAAACTAAGGGGTACTTGGATGGGACAGGAATTGATGAAGTCACGCTATACGGATAAAAGCCTGATGAAGGCTGTTGACCCCAACAAGGAATGGTGTGACCGATATGAGTTTGCGATGGCGGCTTTCTGCGGTGCTGCGGCAGGGCTGGTGGATGCATTTCTCCTTGGCGATGTCAGCAATGCCAAATCTGAGTCGGTGCTGAAAAGTTTTTCGGACGAGCGGGTGGAAAAGGTCGTAATGGCGTATTCCCGGATGCTGGGCGGCAAAGCAAATGACCTGAGCGGTGCCATTGCATTTCTGGAGAAAAAATACAAGATTAATTATGACCAGCGTAGCGGAAAAGATGTAAGTGGGATGTTTGAGCTGTCCGCGATAGATCATCACATCAAATCGCTTGCACATGCACCGAGTCTGGTGGGTCTTACCTTTTCCATCATTGACCAGCTGCGGGATACGAGCACGATGTTCTCCGGCGGAAAACTTTACGTTATAAATACCAGCGGCGACGAGATTCATGTCCAGGGAAAAGGCGTAAAGGAAAAGCTGGTGGCGGCATTTGCAAACTGGCTGGGTCACTGCATGTCCGATGTGGCAGGCAGCAAGGGCAGCGCCAGAAACGGTCGCCGCGGTATGGGTCTGGCCATACCGGGCACTGAGGTGCTGATGTTCAGCGGCTTAAAAGTGGGCAAAGAGGAAGAACTGCTGGGTAACGTGATGACAGAAGCCTTCCGCCGGGGGTACGATTTCCGCGTTGGTGTTGCACAAGGGCTGGTGCTGGGTTTTCAGAAAGCGGCAACAGCAGTGTGCTGGGCATTCAAGCGGCACTATCTGGACGGCAGGCCGTGGACGGAATGTGTTCCGCTCGAGCGCGAGGGCAGCCTGCGCATGATGCAGCTGGTGGGAAACGGTGCCCTGTGCATGGTAGATGCAGGCAATGCTGCGCTGAAGAGCGGCGGCGAGCCGGTAGAGTTCGTGCTGAATTTCAACTTTTCGGCTGCACTGCAGCTGGCCTATCTGGTGCTGCACGAGTTCGACGTTCGAATGGGGATCGAACTGGAAAAGCGGATGGATGCTTTGTATGACGAAGTACTCCATGTCTCTACGCCGCTTGAGCGTCAGAACATCCAGAAGATGGATGAGCGATTGCGGAATTATCAGCTGTCACTGGACCAGAAGTATCTTCTGTTCTGTGTGCAGGTGGAAGGTAGCGAAGCAGAATTCATGCAGACACTCAAGGCCACAGATGCTTGGTACGCCAGCATGCACAAGCGCGCGGAGGCATCAGCAAAACACGCCCGCACAGGTGGAGTAAAAGAAGAAAAAATCCTGAATTCGGTTTCAGAACTTGATGTGAAGCTGGGAGTAGAGCGGAAAAAGGGCTTTCTGGAGCGTTTCAAAAAACGGTAAAGAAAGGTGTTATTATGCGTATGAAAAAGATAAACCGTAAAGCAGGCAGACCAAAGCGGTTCAGACGGAAAGCAGGACTTCCGAGCGGACTTTTGGCAAAAGAGAAAAAAATTGCGACTCTAAATAAAAAGGCAAAAGAGCAGCACCGATCTGTGACCGTCCTGCGCAGGCTGGTGGGCGGTACTATAATGGCTGCTGTCGTAATG
>DXUR01000125.1 GCA_019417795.1 Clostridiales bacterium
TCACCTATACGCTGCTGTTTTCCCTTACGGTCACCAGCTTCTTTTCCATGCCGGTAACACGGTATCTGGCAGATATGCTGTATGAGGAACAGGAGCAGACCATCCTGCCTTCGTTCTGGGGCTCCAGCAGCATGATGCTTGTACTGGGCTGCACGCTGTATGGGCTGTTTCTGCTTGTTTCAGGAGCAACTCTTTTGCAGGGTCTGCTCTGCCTGTGGCTCTTTGCAGAGATGATCGTGAACTGGAACGCCATGAGCTACCTGACCGCCATCAAGGACTACCGGGGCATCCTCTGTTCTTTTCTGGCTGCCATTGCGCTGGCGTTCGGGCTGTACTGGTGGTGCTGCTGGGCTGTCCGGTGCTGGAAGGAATGCTCTTTGCTGTGACCATGGGTTACGGCCTGATGATGGTCTGGGATGTAGTGCTGCTCTACCGCTACTTCCCGCAGAGTGAGGAGAGCCCTTGGGCGTTTCTGCGCTGGGTGGATGCGTTCCTTCCGCTGGCCTTTACGGGGCTGTGCACCAACATCGGGCTGTTTGCCCACCTTGTCATCTGCTGGGCAGGCCCGTCGGGCGTACAGGTCAAAGGCCTGTTTTATGGGGCTCCGTACTATGATGTGCCTGCCCTTATTGCGTTTTTGACCATTCTCGTCACGAGCGTAAATTTTGTGGTGTCAGTGGAGGTCAATTTCTACCCCAAATACCGGAATTACTACAGCCTGTTCAACGATGGCGGCGTTGTGGGCGATATCGTCACAGCAGAGGAAGAGATGCTGGCTGTGCTGAATCGGGAACTCCGGTTCACTGCCCTCAAACAGCTGTTCGTCACAGCGGCGGTACTTTCGCTGGAGAACACTCTGCTGGCTTTGCTGCCTCTTGGGTTCAACGACCTGATGCACGGCTACTTCCGCACCCTGTGTGTGGGGTACGGCCTTTACGCCGTGGGCAACACCATCCTGATGATCCTGCTTTACTTCACGGATTACGGCGGCGCTGTTGCAGCCGCCGCTGTGTTTGCTGTTTCTGCCAGCGGGCTTACGGCACTTTCCATGGCGCTTGACCCTGCATTTTACGGATTTGGCTTCCTGATCGGGGCGGCATTGTTTTATCTGGTAACGCTGTTCCGGTTGGATGTCTTTACGGCCAACCTGCCCTATCGGGTGTTGGGGCAGCAGCCTATTGTGGCAGAAACAAAAGCTGGGCGCTTCACCCGGCTGGGGCTGTTCCTGGAACATAAAAAGCGAAAGCCGACGAAGAGTGCAAAACATAGTGCTTCTTGAGGGGAGAGAAAAGATGGAAGATAAGAAACTGATCCCGCGCCGCAGGGTGCTGGGGCTGGGCGTGGCGCTTGCCGGTCTGTGTGCAGGCTGTGCTGTGCTGCCCCAGTATCAGACGCCGGACAGCGGTGCGGCGTCCGATGCCGCCAGTGAGGCGGGCCAGACCGCAGAAAAGGTGGAAAAGGCCCCCGCATCTGAAATCAACAGTGTCCACCTGCGCGACAATGCAGAGCTGTACAACGTCTACGATGACAGCGGCGTGGTGACGATGTACCTGACCGTGAGTCGGGGCAACGACAGCGAAAATACAAACCACAGCTGGGCAGAGATCAACCATTATTCGGTCTACGATTATGAGGCCATGGGGGTGCCACGCTATCAGGTCGCCGCTCTGCTTCAGGTCGGTGATGAGAACGGCCCAGTCGTGGGAGAGCTTGGATATGAGACCCTGACCCCAAACGCCACCGTTCAGATACGTGGTCAGACCTCCAGTGAGAATGCTCAGAAAAACTACAAAATAAAGCTCAAGAAAAACAAGGGCAGCTGGCGCGGTCAGCGCACCATCGCCCTCAATAAGCACATGGGTGAGGGTCTGCGCTTCCGCAATAAGATGGCCTATGACCTTATTAAGGGGATCGACCAGATGATGGGCCTTCAAACCCAATTCGTGCATTTGTACGTCAAAGACCTGACCGACAGCGACAATGGTGTATTTGAAGATTACGGGCTGTATACTCAGGTCGAACAGCTGAATAAGACCGCTCTCAAGACGCATGGAGCAGATCCAAACGGACAACTGTATAAAATCAATTCCTTTGAATTTTTGCGCTATGAAGATATTATCCGCCTCTCAACGGACCCTGCATATGACCAAACTGCATTTGAGGCGCGGCTGGAAATAAAGGGAGACAGTGACCACTCCAAATTGATCGAAATGCTGGAAGTTCTCAACGATGAAACGTCGTCCATGGAGGATGAGCTCTTTGCAACGTACTTTGACAAGGAAAATATCGCCTATTGGATGGCATTTCAGCTGCTGACCGGCAACACAGACACTCAAAATCGAAATGTCTACTTGTACAGCCCACAAAACTCCAGCAAATGGTATCTCTGGGACTGGGACAATGACGGTATGCTCCGCCGCCGGGAACGTGAGATCATCAAGTTCTCGGACTCTGAAAGCTGGGAACGCGGCGTGAGCAACTACTGGGGCAATGTGCTGTTCCGGCGCTGTCTGCAAACACAAAGTTACCGTGATATGCTGGATGCTGCCGTGAAGGAGCTTTATGCTTACATGAATGAGGAACGCATTCAGTTCATGCTGGAACATTACCGAAGTGTGACGGAAACGTATGTCTGGCAGATGCCGGACCGGATGTATGTACCTATCACGCATGCCGAATACGAAGATGTTCTGAAGAGCATCTGGCCGGAGATCGAAGAAAACTATAATTACTACTGGGAGAGCTACCGTAGGCCCATGCCATTTTACATTGGTATACCGCAGGCAGCAAACGGTCAGTTACATCTGAATTGGGATCCTTCCTATAATTTTAAGGTCGAGGAAATCTGTTATACGGTCGAACTTGCAAAAGATTATCTGTTTAACACAGTATTCTTCCGGCAGGAGAATCTGATCCTGCCAGAGCTTACAATGGATACGCTCCCGGCCGGGCAGTATTTTTTGCGCATAAGAGCGACCAATGCCTCTGGTTATACGCAGGATGCCTTTGACTACTATGTTACCGAGGCCGGCAAGCATTATGGCATGATCTGTTTTTACGTCCAGCCGGACGGCAGCATCGTGGAGGATACCTATGAAGAGTAGACCGGGGCAGCACACCGGGCCAAGCCTGTTTGAGCGGGGCAGGAGCCTGCTGGCCCCGCCGCCCTCCCGCACCGGAGAAAAATACCGCCACGAGCTGAAATATCTTATTTCCTATGCGGATAAGGCAGAGCTGGCTGTGCGGCTGGCTCCGGTGCTTCATCTGGACCCTCACGCGCAGCAGGGAGGGTACTTCATCCGCAGCCTGTATTTTGACGATTATTGGAATACTGCTTACGAGGAAAAAGATGCCGGCGTGCTGCTGCGCAAGAAATACCGCATCCGCATTTATAACTGCAGCGACCGCAGCATTAAGCTGGAGCGAAAGAAAAAATTTGGCAGTTACATCTATAAAGAAGCCGCGCCTTTGACCCACGCAGAGTTTGATGCGATTCTCGCCGGAGACTATGACTTTCTGCTGCACAGTCCCCGCCGTTTGTGTCAGGAGTTCTACACCGAGTGTGTGTGCAATGTGCTCCGTCCCCGGGTCATCGTGGATTACGACCGCGAACCGTGGATCATGGATGCCGGCACGGTGCGCGTTACATTTGACCGGAATGTCCGGGCAGCTGTGGGCAGCTGGGACATTTTTGACTCCACGCTTCCCACCCTGCCGGTGCTGGAGCCGGGCAAACTGGTAATGGAAGTCAAATTTACAGAGTATCTGCCGCAGGTCGTGCGGGATATCCTCCCGCCCCGTGCGCAGGAGCTGACTGCAGTTTCCAAGTATGTGCTGTGCTGCAATAAGACCGCCTATCGGCACGGGTTTGAATACTGGAACGAAACCTGAGGGGAAAGGATCTGCAAAGAACCATGAGCACAAAAGACTTTATCAAAAAATCTGTCCTGAACGCCTTTACCCAGTATGATGCGCCGAAGCTTGCCGTGGCGCTGCTGGCGGCGTTGGCGCTGGGCATCCTTATTTATCTGGTCTACCGCAAATTCTATACGGGCGTGGTCTACTCCCGCAGTTTTGCAGTTACGCTGGTGGGTATGTGCGTGCTCACCTGCATGGTCACGCTGGCCATCAGTACCAACGTGGTCATCTCCCTTGGTATGGTGGGTGCATTGTCCATCGTCCGCTTCCGCACCGCAGTCAAGGACCCGCTGGATCTGCTGTATCTGTTCTGGTCTATCACTACGGGCATCACGGCGGGTGCCGGAATGTATGCACTGGGGCTGGTCACGGCAGCTGTCATGATCGTTATGATCTACCTGTTCTCCCACTGGCAGGCCAAAGGCCGGGTGTACATTGCGGTGATCCACTATGTGGGGACCGAGGCCGGAGACGACATCGTCCGGGCGCTGGGGCGCATCAGGTATGCGGTCAAATCCAAGACCATGCGGGGCGAAAACACCGAGATGGCGGTAGAGGTATTCTGCAAAGATCCCAATATGGAATTTGCAGACCGTATCCGCGCAGTAAAGGGGGTGCAGGATGTCACCCTCATCCAGTATAACGGGGAGTATCATGGGTAAAATTTCAAGGATCCTGGCGGCAGGGCTCTGTCTGCTGTGGATGGGAGCTGCAATGACCACATCGACCACAAAGACAAGGACCTATGCTGCGGACGACAGCGCATTTCCCAATGCCCAGATCGGTTATGCCCCGATGATCGATACCGCAGAGGCAGGCGATGCAGCGCTCCGCTATCTGGAACTTACATGGCGGGAGGCAGAGCCGGAAGAGGGCGTGTATGCGTGGGAGGCAATCAGCGAAAAATACGACTTTGCCTCACTGCGGGAGCAGGGAATCCATCTGGTGCTCCGCTTTGTCTGCGATGTGCCGGGACAAGAGACGCATCTGGATATCCCGGACTGGCTTTATGCGCAGACGAAGGATGGCAGTTGGTACGATACAGATTATGGGAAAGGCTACTCTCCAAACTATGCTAATGTGGTGTTCCGGGCTGCGCATCACCGTGTGCTTTATGCGCTGGCAGAGTTTCTGGGCACGGATGGTTTTGCTTCCTATGTGGAACTGGGCAGCCTTGGTCACTGGGGCGAGTGGCACATCAAAAGCGAAGATGGCTTGGTATCCATGCCGGACGAGACGATCCGGGACGAATATGCCGCAGATTATCTTGCAGCTTTTCCTACGGCAAAGCTGCTGATGCGCAGGCCGTTCCGCTTCGCGGCAGAACAAAGCCTCGGCCTTTATAATGATATGACCGGCGAGGAAAAAGACACCATGGAGTGGCTGGGATGGATCGCAGAGGGTGGCTGGTACGGCAGCGACCCCAATGCCCTGACGCCTATGCCGGATTTCTGGCAGGATGCTCCAGTGGGCGGCGAGTTCACCAGCAGCCTTTCCATGCAGGATATGCTGGGAAAGGAGCTTCCCCGTACGCTGCACCTGTTGGAGGCATCGCACATGAGTTTTCTCGGCCCCAAAACGGCATCGATAAAGTATGCGAAAGGATATAATGCCGTGCTGAAGCAGCTGGGCTATCGGCTCCGGGTAACAGAGTTGAAGCTGACTCCCTGTGCAGACGGCGTTTACGCAGAGCTGACTGTGGCAAACAAGGGCGCAGCACCATTCTACTGGGAGTGGCCCGTGAATCTTTATGTGGAGGATGCAGCAGGCAGCACTTTGTACACGGCGCGTCTGCCGCTGTCCCTGCCAGAGCTGATGCCGGGGAAGAGCCAAAAAGTATCGGTCACACTGGAAGGGGCAAATGCACAAGAACTGCTTTGCGGAGGGTGGAAGCGCTTATTCCGCAGCCCAAAACATCTGACTATTGGAATCGTGGATCCAATGACGAGCCGTGATGCAGTGCGGTTTGCCATGAAGGCGGCACGGAAAAACGGAAGAACTGTTTTGCTGTAGGCTGCCGTGCAAAAAGTAGAATTTCATAGGATTTGATTTTGATGTGCGGTCATTCAAACCAATGCCGTCAAGTCGGTGGGGAATAGGGCGATTTTATTTGTCGGAGAGTAAGTGCACGGTTTCTGCACACTTTCTGCACACCGTTTGCACATTTGCCCGAATCGGGGGCTTTTCTGCGCATGGTTTGAACAGCCTGCTTTCCTTTGCATAAAAAGAAGAGAAGTTAGGCGAACAAGGCTCTCGTCAACTCTCTGCGTTCCTCTGCATCCATCAGCCGGATGGCTTCAAGGATCTCCTTACCGGAGATTTTTGTTGCCGCCGGCTTTTCGTTTTGCCGGGGCTGCGGTGCTGCCGGGGTCAGGTCTTGGGAATAGAAATTTGCCTCGATCTTCTCTGCCAGTTCCAGCCGGGGCTTGTCGAAACTCTACTTGTTCACCCGGATGCTGGTGCCGATGCGCAATACCCGGAAATCCTTCGTGTTGTTGCACAGACGGAAACTTTAGCAAAAAGAGAGAGGGCTGGACGGTGCCAGCTCTCTTGACAAAGAAAATTATGGGTTGGCAGCCTTGGTTTTCTTGAGCGCAATGATATATAAATTGGCTGTCCATATCCCTGCCAAGAATCAAATTGTTGATGTATATTTGATGTGTGGTATAAACTGGTAGTGTCGGGTGTGTCATTCGCAGGTGAAACCGGCTCGTTTTCACCCCATTGTATAAAAATCAGGTGCGGTTTTTAGGGGCTGATTTTGGCTTTGCACAATTTGCACACTGGAACGGCTGGATAACGGATGCAAGAGGGGATAGCGGGTGCAGATGGCGACCCGCCTGCAGCTCTTGCAGGTGAAAGTCTCATTGCAGACGATCGTCAAGATCGGGGTCTTATTTCTGACTGTGTCCCAAAAGCCGCTGCACGAAGGGCCGGAGCGAGTTGATGAACTCTTCATCCGAAAGCTCTGTCTGATGTTCCAGTTTCCAGACACAGAGATGATGGAAAAATTTTCAAAAAAGTTGCAGATTGTGCAGGAAAAATTTCTTGTAGTCCGTTCTGTTAGATGGTATCATTATAAAGGTTCGCGCCGCTAACCCGGGGCAGTATCTCGCAGACAGGTCATTTTTGGCGGATGCTGTGGGGGAAAGCGCAGGATGAATGAAAACAGGCAGAAAGAACTTTTCTTTTTCATGAAACACAGGAGGTCAGGCTTTTCATGCTAGGTTTCAACAAGAAGACACAGGACGCCTC
>DXUR01000126.1 GCA_019417795.1 Clostridiales bacterium
TGTCACGCATTTCTGGCGGACAGCTGGAATAAAGCATTTTCATCTGATTGACACCTTCATCTTCCAGAGAAATATCTGGATTTATAAGCGTATCTAAAGAGATGTGCAGGACCTTTGCCAATGCTCTTAAAATCAAATAAGAAGGATTCATTTTTCCCTTTTCGATATTGGCGATTTGCTTTACAGAAACATGGCTTAGGTCTGAAAAGTTCCTGCTGTGTCAGGTCCTTTTCCTTTCGAGCCTTCCGCATTATTTGGCCCCAAGCGGTTAAATCGTCAATCGGCATAATCGTTCACCTCAACAATATTGTATCGTTCCGGTTTATATGATGGAATGACCTTATTATGCCTGACAAGCCGTACGATTATGCCGATTATATAAAGCTGCGATTGGTGATAAACTTGTATTGTTCGAGACAAAGAACTATAATGTACTCTGTGGAGGTGCATAATGGATTATATGACACTAAAAGAGGCCGCCGAAAAATGGGGTGTGACACCTCGTAGAGTAAATTACTATTGTGCTGCTGGGCGTATCCCCGGCGCTGTAAAGATGGCTGGTGTTTGGCTGCTCCCTAAAATTGCGGAGAAGCCGTTGGATATGAGAACAACGCAAGGGAGGCAACAAAATGAAAATTTTTATCATAGAAGATGAACCAGCAATCCGTGAGGAACTTACCCAACTTTTTGAAAAATACGGATACCAATGTGCCAGTAGTAGCGATTTTCAGCATATCGCAGAAACCGCCCTTTCGTCTGGGGCTGACTTGATTCTTTTGGACATCAATTTGCCGTATCAGGACGGCTTTCAGGTGTGCAGAGAAATTCGGCAGAAATCCAATGTTCCAATCATTGTGCTTACCAGCAGAAACAGCGATTTTGACGAACTAATGAGTTTGAACATCGGTGCCGATGATTATATTTCAAAGCCCTACAATGCACAGGTTCTTTTGGCACGCATACAAAAACTTCTGGCACGAACTTATGAAATACAGGACAATGTGGTTTTGACACACAAAGGCTTAACTCTAAACCTGCTCAAAGCAGAAATCAGTTACCAAGGACAGAGAAAATCCCTTACCAAAAATGAAATGGGGATTTTGCGTCTGCTCATGGTAAACAAGGAAAATATCATTCCGCGTGATGCCATTATTGATGAACTCTGGCAGAGTGAGCAATTCATAGACGAAAATACTTTGAATGTGAATATCGTTCGTCTGCGGAAAACATTAGCTGAGATCGGTTTACCTGACTATTTGGAAACGAAGCGTGGATTGGGGTATTGCGTATGAGATTATCCGAGTATCTTTTAGATCGAATTTTTTCATTGATATGTATGCTGGTGTCGGCACTCCTACTGTTTGGCCTGCTTTGGCTAATTGAAACCCCTGCTACTTTTATTCTGTTTGCCGAAACGATCCTTATGGCAGCGTATATTTCCGCTTTGGTATATGATTTTTTCCGTAAACGAAGTTATTATAATCTACTTCTGAAAATGATGGAACAGATGGAAGAAAAGTCGCTTTTGGGTGAACTATTGACACAGCCTCATTTTTTGGAAGGTCAGATTTTAGTGGATATTTTGCGGCGCTGCAATAAATACCAGAACGATCAGATTTCCAATGCAAAACAAGCAAGTCGGGAATACCGGGAGTACATTGATTCATGGATACACGAGATCAAGACCCCTATTACCTCTGCACGCCTGATGATAGAAAACGAAAAAAATCCCACTACGCTACGCATCGACGATGAACTCCGCAAAATTGATACCTATGTGGAACAGGTGCTATACTATGCCCGCAGTACGGATGTGGAAAAGGATTTCAAGGTGGAAAAATCCACACTGCAATCTTTAGTTCATGCTGCGTTAAAGACATATTCCAAACCTCTGATCCAAGCAGGCGGAAAACCAGTGCTGAATGATCTGGACATTCCTATTGTTGCCGATAGCAAGAGTTGCACATTTGTAATCGGACAAATCATATCCAACGCGATCAAATATCGTAAAGACAATTTGCAAATTGAGTTTTCTACCAAAACAGATAAAAATAATATATCCCTTTTTATTTCAGATAATGGAATTGGAATTCCTGCTGCGGATTTACCACGCGTATTTGACAAAGGCTTCACTGGAGAAAACGGACGCCGCTATTCCAAGTCAACCGGGATTGGGCTGTATTTGAGCCAAAAGCTGTGTAAAAAAATGAATATTGTGCTTTCCGTTTCCAGTGATCCCGGACAAGGGACTACCGTAACTATGGTATTTCCTACGGAGAGCTATTTGAAAGAGGCGGGGCTGTAAAACCTCGCTTTTTTCAACCTTACATTCTGGTAAGGTAAATGTAATCTAACTTAATGGCACAGGAGAAGCCCCTATGGTAGAGTAAAAACACAAAAGCAAAATGCTTTTGAGAAAGGAGTCTCATAATCAATGGACGACACAATTTTACGGGTGGATGACATCCAAAAATTTTACGGTAACAAGGGCAACCTGACAAAAGCCGTCGATCATATTTCTTTCTCTGTGCGTAAAGGTGAGTTTCTCGGTATTATGGGTTCTTCCGGCTCTGGGAAAACCACTTTGCTGAACTGCATTTCTACGATTGATACCGTTACCAGCGGCCATATTTATGTGGAGGGAAAGGACATTACGACGCTTCACGGATCACAGCTTGCAGACTTTCGCGGAAAAAAGCTGGGCTTTATCTTTCAGGACTTCAATCTACTGGATACTCTGACAGCCTACGAAAATATCTCTCTGGCCTTATCTATCGCAGGAACCAAACCCAGCGAGATTCAAAAATGTGTCCCGCAGATTGCAAAGGCGCTGAACATTCAGGAAGTATTGAACAAATATCCCTATCAGATGTCCGGCGGCCAACAGCAGCGGGTAGCCGCTGCAAGAGCAATGGTAACAAATCCAGCAATCGTACTGGCTGATGAACCTACTGGAGCTCTTGATTCCAATTCCTCGCGGATGCTGTTGACGATGCTGACGAAATTGAACGAACAGCTTGCGGCAACAATCCTAATGGTAACGCATGATGCTTTTTCCGCCAGCTATTGCCATCGCATTTTATTTATCAAAGACGGGCAGGTGTTCAATGAGCTGCATCGAGGGACGGACACACGCAAAGACTTTTTTGCAAAGATTCTGGAAGTGGTTTCCGTCTTGGGAGGTGAGCAAAATGACCTCATTTAAGCTGATCTTCCGAAATGTTCATAAGAACATCCGGGACTATCTGATTTATTTCCTTACACTGACGCTTTCGGTCAGTCTGTTTTATGCCTTCAACTCAATTTCCGATCAGCCAGCTTTTTCCGATATGGGAATAACCGGTTCGCTTTTATACGACCAACTTGGCATACTGTTGTCGGCGCTTTCTGTTGTCATTGCGGTAGTATTGGCTTTTCTGATTATCTATGCCAACCAGTTTCTTTTGAAACGCCGCAAAAAAGAATTGGGCGTATATATGGTGCTCGGCATGAAAAAAAGACGTATTTCCAGGCTGTTTGCCGGTGAAACTCTTTGTGTTGGTGTCATTGCTTTGGTTTCAGGTTTGGTTCTTGGGTTGCTCTTTTCGCAAGGACTTTCTTTGGTTGCATTAAAACTCTTTGCGATTGAATTGGATAAATTTCAAATCGTATTTTCTGCTGGAGCATTTCGACAGACAGTGCTTTGTTTTGCGATCATCTTCTTTATCGTAATGCTTTTCAATGTGTGGTCTGTAACCAATGTCAAATTGATTGACTTATTGACGGCCAGCAGAAAAAACGAAAGCATAAAAGCAGAAAATCGTGTTTTGCCGCTCTGTCTGTTTGTGCTTTCCCTGATCTGCATAGGGATTTCCGCTGTGCTGTTCAACAAAAACGGAATACTGCCATCTCGTGAAAATATGTCTTTTCAAATTGCGGGAGCGGCTTTGGTTGTTGGAACCTTTCTGTTGTTCAATTCATTATCCACTGTTTTCATCCAAGTGGTAAGAGCTGGTAAAGGGTTTTATCTGAAAGGTTTGAACACATTCCTTGTACGCCAAATCGGAAGTAAAATTCGCACGAATTATCTTGTGGTGACGATTGTTTGTGGCCTGCTGACCATTACTATCTGTGCTGTATCTATTGGGGCAAGCACAGCTCTTGCAATGAATGAATTATCAAAAGCTGCAACCCCCTATGATTTGAATGTACTTTCCAATGTTTCCACTGATGGAGACAGCAACATTTCCGAGTATCTTGCCACACATGATGTTGCAATGCGTGATTACGCCGAAAACATGGAGCAAATCAGCATTTATGAGGCCGATATGACCTATTCAGAGCTATTTGAAGGTCAGAATGTCGAGCTGTGGCCTATTGATGAGGAAGTTTCCAATAGCAAAGTTGCCATAATTCCCGTTTCGGACTTCAATCGTGCTTTGACTATGCAGGGCAAAGAGCCAATCACACTGAACGACGACCAATACTTGTTAAACTGCAATTACACTGGGACATATCAATATGTTTCTGCGGCCTTACAAAAACATTCGGAAATTACAATAGGCGGAACAACCTTACTGCGTGCATCCGATGAAGTTTTGCAAGAAACATATTTTATGACTTCTGTTGGAAACAATGATCGCGGAACAATCATTGTCCCGGATCATGTAGTGGCTGGCCTCGAAAAAGACGTTAATGTGCTTTTGGTACAATATAAGCCGGATGCGGATTCTAATGAAATCCTGCAAAAGATGATCCCTATTGGATTGGACGAAGCGCATGGTTATCGGTACGCAGAAAAGAACATGATGTATGAAATGTTCTACGGACTCAATGCTTTGGTGAGTTTCCTTTGTTGTTATATCGGCTTAATCTTTTTGCTGATCTGTGCTGCTCTTTTGGCACTAAAACAGCTCACAGAAACGACGGACAATATTTACCGATATGGATTGCTGCAAAAGTTGGGAGCCAAGCGCAAGCAAATTAACCGCACACTTTTTACGCAGGCGGCTGTGTTTTTTGCAATTCCGTTAACTGTTGCCGGAATATACTCGGCTTTCTTAATCGGCAAAGCAATGACTGTCGTTGAGGGAAGCATGAATGATCTGCGTCAATACGCCCTGCAATCCGGCTTCGCTGCGGACAATCTGGAAGATGTGTTCCTTTCTATGGTTGAGAAAGATAACATGGACAGAAAGCAGAGGGCAAAATTATGAAAACGCTGGCAATCGAACTTCGGAAAGAAAAGCGAACCGGCGTGATTCCCGTGCTGCTGGCCGTTGGTGTCTTGGGAGCCGCCTACGCATTTGTCAATTTCATTGTGCGGAAAGACACACTTCTGAATCTGCCGCTGGCCCCGATGGATGTCTTGTTGACCCAGCTCTACGGCATGATTATGGTGCTGAATCTGTTCGGTATCGTGGTTGCTACCTGCATGATCTACAACATGGAATTTAAGGGAAGTGCCGTAAAGAAGATGTATATGCTTCCCGTCAGCGTCCCGTCCATGTATCTGTGTAAATTTCTGATTCTGACGGTCATGTTTTTGGTTGCTATCGTGCTGCAAAACCTGGCACTTGCACAGATCGGAATGACGGACTTGCCGGACGGAGCGTTTGAGATGGGTACGCTGGTACGCTTTGCCGGATACTCTTTTCTCACATCCATGCCGGTACTGTCGTTTATGCTGCTGATTTCCTCGCGCTTTGAAAATATGTGGGTGCCGCTTGGAATTGGTGTTGCCGGTTTTCTGAGTGGTATGGCCCTTGCAAATTCGGGGCTGACGCTTTTGCTGGTGCATCCTTTTGTGATTATTCTGAAACCAGCAGTAGCCATGAGCGCCCAGCCTGATTCGACGGTTGCCCTTGTCGCTTTGGTGGAAACACTGTTGTTCCTTGCTGTGGGCTTGTGGCTGGCGAAGTACAGACGCTACGAGTAAGGAGGGATAATAAGAAATGAGTTTTTTGGATTTACTCAAAATCGAGTTTATGAAAGTAAAACGCTCCAAAATCGTACCCCTGATTTTCATTGCACCTTTATTGGTGGTGGTTTCCGGGGTTGCGAGTTTGAGCAACTACTTTACACCGGAATACACCAATGCGTGGCCTGCCATGTTTATTCAAAGTGCGCTTGTTTACGCCTACTATCTGCTTCCATTCAGCATGATCGTGGTTTGCGTGATGATCGCAGGACGAGAAACAGGAAATAACGGGATTCTGAAAATGCTGGCGCTGCCGGTCAGCCGCTGCGCATTATCCATTGCCAAATTCTGTGTGCTTACCTTTTATCTGTTTATGGAGATGGTGGCGTTTCTTGTCGTATTTGTAATCGCTGGGTTGATTGCGACACAGACAATGGGAGTAACAGAAACCCTGCCGATCCTATATCTTCTGAAATGGTGCTTGGGGCTGTTTCTGACTATGTTGCCGTGCATTGCGGCTATGTGGGTCATCACTGTGCTGTTTGAAAAGCCGCTTCTTTCTGTGGGATTAAATCTGCTGCTTGTGATTCCCGGTGTATTGGTTGCGAATACGCCGCTGTGGATCGCCTACCCGTACTGTTACAGCGGTTATCTCGTTTCCTGCTCTCTCTATGACTTTACAGCAGAAACTTCCGACGCCGCTTTTTCGGTGTTTCCGTTCCTGCCGTGCGCGATTGTAGTGTTTGGCCTGTTTTTCGCGCTGGCTGTCACCCAATTTGGGAAAAAAGAAATGAGGTAAAACTATGGAAAAGAAAAAACTTCAATCAGTTAGTATCGCTGCGCTCATTGTGAGCATCCTACCGCTGGCGGCTCTTGCCCCATCGCTTCTGCACCTTTCGCTGTCGGATGGAGCCCGAACCGCTTGGGCCGGAGCCAATGTCGTTTTTGTCCTGCTGGGTCTGATTCTTTCGGTGGTATGTGTGCGGAGCAGGGAAAGCCGCAGCATTATCAATATTGTATCAACTGCAATCAGCGTTTTTTGGCTGCTGCTGATGGTGGGAATTGTTGCGCTTGCCATGTTCCTTACTTTCGTTCAGTGAGGAAACGGTTATGCGTAGAATTGGAAAATTTATCGGGCGCGCCAGTTTTCCCTCACGGAAATCTGGCGTTTTTTGTTGCCATTTTTTCGGAGATGGTTCTGGAGGAAAAACAGTTTCGGGAGCAGGTCTATGCCGCTGTGATGAAGCTGCCGGAGAAACAGGCAAAGCGAATT
>DXUR01000127.1 GCA_019417795.1 Clostridiales bacterium
ATCCTCAAAGCCGATGCAGTCCCTTTCGGGGCTGCATCGGCTTTCTTGTCATGTGTCTTTGATGGGTCTCAAATCCACTTGATTTATAGCGAACGATACACTATTATGTATAATGCAATATAACTTTTGAAAGAGTAATCGGATAGGTAGGCCCTGTCCGCTGAGTAAAGGAGGATCATAGGTGGTTCGCATCATTGTGTTTGTACCATCACCAGATATGCTGAAGCCTGTCCAGCAGCAGGCTGCGGAATGGGAAAATGATGAGATCAGCATCAATGTGGTGCACCGGTTCGGTACGCCGGAGATCCTGTATCAGCTGGATAACTACGATGTGATCGTAGCCCGAGGCATTACTTATAACAAGATCTGCAATATCTATCCGGAAAAACACATCACCCGGCTGCGGTTTGACGGCATGGATCTGGTTGAAGCTCTGTTTCAGTGCCGGAACACCTACCATCCTCATCACATTGGCCTTTGTCTGGGCCGGGACCGGCTTCAGGACCTGCTTCCGGAATTGGAAGAACTCAGCGACGCCCGCATTTCGTTGTACGATGTACAGGACGAGGAAAGCGCCAGAGACGCAGTGAATGCCTGCCTGCGGGATGGTACGGACGCCATCGTCAGCGGCGGCACGGTATCCAACCTTTGCAGGGAGCGGAACATCCCCTGCACCTATATCCATATGCGGATGGAAACTGTCCGGCAGGCCACTCTGGAAGCCATCAAGGTTGCTCACAGCATGAACTTAGAGCGCACAAAGAGCCATATTATCCGCACCATCCTCAACAGCAGCGAGGACGCCGTTCTTGCTTTGGATGAAGCCGGAAAGCTTCTGGAGGCCAATGACCAGGCCTATCGATTGTACGGTCTGGCCTTCCTGTCGCAATGGCGAGGCACCCCCATCACAGACATCCGGCCGGATCTCTCCTATATCGGCAGCCGGACCTCTCCCTGCAAGGATGGCGACGAGGAAGTGATCAGCATCAACGGCCAGCGCTATATGGTAAAATACCGGCTCATCAGCGGCGAGACCTCTGCCATTGGTACCCTGATCACCACCTCCTCCGCCTCCCGGATCCTGCAAGAGGAACAGCATATCCGAAAGGGTCTGGTACGGCGTGGTCTGACCTCCAAATACACCTTCCGGGACATCATCGCCGTCAGCGAGCGGATGTGCAGCAAGGTTGACATGGCCAAAAAGTTCAGCCGGGTCAATTCCAATGTACTGCTCACCGGTGAGACCGGCACCGGCAAGGAGCTTTTCGCCCACAGTATCCACGCTGCCAGCGCCCGAGCCGAGCAGCCCTTTGTTGCTGTGAACTGCGCGACTCTGCCGGAAAATCTGCTGGAAAGCGAGCTTTTTGGCTATGAGGCAGGCGCCTTTTCCGGCGCGTCCCGCGAAGGTAAGACCGGCCTTTTTGAGCAAGCTCACCACGGTACCATTTTCTTAGATGAGATCGGTGAAATCCCAGTAGCTCTTCAGGCGAAACTACTGCGTGTTCTCCAGGAAAAAGAAGTGCGTCGAGTCGGCAGCACCAATGTGATCCCCATTGATGTGCGGGTCATTTCTGCTACCAATGTCAACATTCAACAGCAGATCCAGCAGGGGAAATTCCGCAGCGACCTACTCTACCGCCTCAATACCCTTGAGATCCATATTCCCCCTCTGCGGGAGCGGCCCGAAGATATCCTCCCTCTGATCGAGCACCAGATGCGGATCATCGCCGCCGAACAGGGCACCACGCCGCCTGAACTGACCCCGGAAGCTCAGGAACTGTTGAAGCAGTACCGCTGGCCCGGCAATGTCCGGGAACTGCGGAACATCTGCGAGCGCATCGTAGTGATGAGTTCTTCCCGCACCGTTGATCAATCCACCTTGATGGACCTCCACATTTTCCGGGAACTGCCGCCGGAGCCTGCCGGACAGCCGGCGTCTCCGTCAGAGTCCCTTCCGGTGATGCTGCCGCAGGTCATTCGAAAAAAGGATCTGGCCAAGGAGCTGGGCGTCAGCCGTACTACCCTCTGGCGTATGTCCAAACGGCTGGAGCAGCAGAAAGAACAGCAGACCTGATCCCCCATTCCCGGCCCCATGATGAGGCCGGGAATTTTCTTGCCCACTCAGCTATTTCCTTTGTGGTTCGGATATCCGATTTCTTTTTATGTGAAACACTATAAAACATATTGTTTCATAGTGTTTCTTCTCGTTTCATTTATTGAGCGCTTTTCCTGCTTAAACGTGACTTTTCGAGCCTTTTCTTTGTGCAGAACGTTTAAATGGCAATTTTGATTTTCACTAATATTGACAAAATTTTCACCTTTCCGTCAGAGTGGCACGTTTTTTGCTCGTTATTCTTGTGAATTTTATTTGCAGGTTATACCTGTTCTGCAAAACTGGAAAGCTATGGAGGTATTTTATATGAGTGAAAAGCCCATTCTCGGCATCCTGCTGGGCAACTCCGCCGGCGTTGGCCCGGAGCTGGTGGCCATGCTGGCTGTGAAGGACTATTACGCTGATTACTGCCGGCCCGTGATCATCGGTGACTTGCGGATGTTTGAGCACGGCCTGAAGGTCGTGGGTGGTGACGTGCCCCATTACGTCATCGACGACCTGAGCCAGTGCGACTGGTCCAAGGGCTACCCCGTTCTGGATCTGAAAGATCAGGATCCCGATCAGGTGGTTTACGGCGAAGCCAACGCCTACTGTGGCGCCGGCGATCTCAAGCAGCTGGATACTGCCATTGAACTCTGCAAGGCCGGTAAGATCGAGGGCATCGTCTTTGGCCCCCTCCACAAGGGCGCTATGAAGATGGCCGGTATGCACTATGAGAGTGAGCACACTTATTTTGCCCATGCCTTTGACCTCAAGACCCCCTTCTGCGAGGTCAACATGATGGACGATCTGATGACCGTCCGCACCACGAGCCATGTGCCCATCAGCGAGGTCAGCGGCATGATCACCGAGAGCAGCCTGCGTGAGGCCATCGAGCTGGGCGAGATCACCGGTGAGAGCCTGGGCCACAAGCCCCGCATCGCCGTGGCTGCTCTGAACCCTCACTGCGGTGAGTTCGGTCTGTGCGGCCGCGAAGAAGTGGATGTGATCCAGCCCACCATCGAGAAGGTGGTCAAGGAAACCGGTTGGAACGTCACTGGTCCTTACTCCGCCGATACCCTGTTCATCAGCGCTCTGAAGGGCGACTTTGATGTGGTGGTCACCATGTATCACGATCAGGGTCAGATCGCTCTGAAGCTGGTGGGCTTCCAGCGCTGCATCACCGTGGCTGGCGGCCAGCCCTATCCCATCGCCACCTGCGCCCACGGCACTGCCTTCGACAAGGTAGGCAAGGCCAGCGTTACCACCGACTCCTTCGAGCGGGCCGTCCGCACCACCGCTCAGATGGCTCTTGCTAAGCGCACAAAGGCCAACGGCTGATTTTTGATCTGCAAAACAAAGAAAGAGGGATTTATTTTGGAGAATAAAAAGAAAGGCTTGAACCTGCGGGCTATCATTCCCCTGGCCACCGCTATCGTATCTCTGGTATTCATCGTCGTAGGCCTGAAGGATTACGGCTTCTGGAAGGCACAGCCTACCCCCGGCTTTTTCCCCATCATCATCGCCGTGGTGCTGTTGGCCGCCAGCGTTGCCTGCTTCTTTCAGATCGTCAAGGATAAGGACAGCGCAGACGTCAGCTACAACCGCAATGAGCTGCTGGTGATGCTGGGTGCCGCTGCCATCATTCTGTGCACTTCTCTCATCGGTCTGGTGCCCAGCTGCCTCATTTATATCCTGCTCTGGCTCAAGCTGGTAGAGCACGCTCCCTGGAAAGCGATCATCACCATCGAGATCATCATGGCCGCCATCATTCTGGGCGTATTCACCACTTGGCTGCAGATCCGCTTCCCTGTTGGTCTGCTGGGTTCCCTGCTGGGTCTGTAAGGAGGTAGAAAAGCTATGCTGCAAAATTTCGTTTCTCTGCTCTCCGGCTTCCAGGTGGCTCTGGCGCCTGAGAACATCGGTGCCTGTCTGCTGGGCGCTGTCCTGGGTCTGGTCGTGGGCGCTATGCCCGGTATCGGCTCTCTGGCGGGCTGCGCACTGCTGCTGCCCCTGACCTATAAGTTCAACCCCACCACCGCGATCATCATGCTGGGCGCTCTGTACTATTCCAACATGTACGGCGGTTCTTTCAGTGCCATTCTGCTGAACATCCCCGGTGACTCCCCGGCCATCACCACCGCTCTGGACGGCTATCCCATGGCGAAAAAGGGCCGTCCCGGTCAGGCTCTGATGGCTGCTAACCTGGCAAGCTTCATCGGCGGCACCATCGGTATCCTGATCCTGACCATCACCGCCTCCGGCCTGGCCTCTCTGGGCCTGAAGTTCGGCTACGCGGAAATGACGCTGATCCTGCTGATCGCCATGACCTCTATCAGCTGGCTCATCGGTGAGAATCCCATCAAGGGCATTGTCATCACCATGCTGGGTATTCTGGTGGCCTCCATCGGTATGGACACCCTGTCCGGTGCGCCCCGCTTTGAGTTCGGTAGCATGTATCTGCTGGGTGGCGTCCCCTTCACCCCCTTCATCATCGGCTGCGTGGGCTTCGCTCAGGTCATCAAGCTCATCAATGAGCGGGAAGCTGACGATGCCAAACGTCACAACGAGGACAGCAAGGCCAAGCTTTCCATCCGTTCCTCCATGCCGACCGGTCATGATATTAAGCGCATCCTGCCTCCTATCCTCCGTTCCGGCGTAATGGGCACCTTCGTGGGCGTTCTGCCCGGTTCCGGCGCGACTACCGGTTCCATGGTGGGTTACGCCATGCAGAAGAAGTTCAAGAGTGAGGAGCCTATGGGTACCGGCGCTATCGAGGGCATTGCCGCTTCCGAAGCTGCCAACAACGCCGCTGCCGCAGGCGCCTTTGCTCCCCTGCTGGCTCTGGGCATTCCCGGCTCCGGCACCGGTGCCGTGCTGCTGGGCGGCCTGATGATGTGGGGCCTGAACCCCGGCCCCCTGCTGTTCGATTCCAACCCCGAGTTCTGCTGGGGTCTTATCTCCTCCATGTACATGGCCAACGTGTTCACGTTGCTGGTGGCCATTCTGGTCATTCCCTTCCTCATCAAGATCCTCAGCGTGCCTGTCAAGTACATGATCCCCATCATCACCTGCGTGTGCATTGTGGGCGCTTATTCCACCAGCAACTCCATGTACGGTGTGATCATTATGTTCATCTCCGGCATCGTGGGCTATCTGCTGGATAAAAACGGCTTCCCCACCGCTCCTATGCTGCTGGCCTTCGTGCTGGCGCCCATGCTGGAGAAAAATATGCGTAAGGCATTCATCGCTTCTCAGGGCAGCCTGAACATTTTCGTGGATTCCACCCTGAAGCTGGTGCTGCTGGCTGTCTTCCTGGTGCTGATCCTGACTCCCGTAGTCAAGAGCATCCTCCGGAAAATGAAGGCCGGTAAAGCCCAGGCATGATCCCCCATTCCTTAGTTTTCCAAAAAATGGAAATATATTTGAAAAGAAGGAGAAACACATTATGAAAAAACTCATGGCTCTGTCTCTCGCTCTGCTCATGACCCTGTCTCTGGCTGCCTGCGGCAGCAAGACCGAGCAGCCCTCCACCGGCAGCAACTCCGGCGATGCCGAGGCCACCGGCTTTGTCCCCTCCAAGAACGTTACCTGGATCTGCACCTCTTCCGCAGGCGGCGGCTCCGACATCTTCTCCCGCCAGATCGCTGACATCATGAAGAACGAGGATCTGGTCAACGGCCAGACCATCGTGATCTCCAACGAGACCGACGGCTCCGGCGAAGTCGGCCGCAACAAGGTTGCCACCATGAAGGCTGGCGACGCTGACTACACCCTGCTGACCTTCAACTCTGGCGACCTGATGCCCATGGTCCAGAACACCAAGAACCGTTCTTCCAACTTCCGCATCCTGGCTATCATGGCTGTTGACAAGCAGCTGATGTTCTCCTGCCCCGCTTCTGACGCCAAGACTGACTATGCCAAGGCCGGCGGCGATCAGAACGACTTTGCTGCCGCTATCGAGGCTGCCAAGAATGGCACCTTCGTGGTGATCGGCGGTTCCAAGGGCGATGACATCACCACCTATCAGAAGCTGCTGGCTGAGGTCGGTCTGACTGAGCAGCAGATGGGCTACATCACCTATGACTCTACCTCCGACGCCATCACCGCTGCTCTGGGCGGCAACGTGGACTTCGTGATCTCCAAGCCCGCCGCTGCTTCTCAGTATGTGGAGTCCGGCGACCTGCACGCTGTTCTGGCTCTGTCCACCGAGCGTTACACCGGCAATCTGGCCGATGCTCCCACCCTGTCCGAGATCGGTGATTACAACAACGTGGAAGTTCCCGTGTGGCGTGGTGTTGCCGCTCCCGCTTCCATGAGTGATGCAGCTGTGGCTTTCTGGTCTGACGCTCTGGGCAAGGTCTCTGCTTCCAGCACCTGGCACACCGACTATCTGGAGAAGAACCAGCTGATCGACGAGTACAAGGATACCGCTGCCGCCACTGAGTATGTCACCGCTTACGAGGCTGACTTCATGGCTGCCAACGGCATCAACTAAACAGAAATTCCCTTTCAGGCAGGCCCATGTGATATGCTCCCTCTATGAGCAATGTTATTAAGATATGAAAGTGCCTTATCCGACGCGGACAGAAAATGAGGCTTGTGTTTTGACCCACGCTGTGACCCACGAACAGAAAAACTGGGGCGGAAACAACGGAGAAAAGCATATCTACGGGTGATGGAATTCTTTGGCAAATCCGTTTAACACCGCTGAAACAGTGTGGAAGGCGGCCCTATCGAATCTTCACACGCATGAGGCCACTGGTTCGAGTCCAGTAGTCTCCACCAAAAATCACCGGAATCGCTTGATTCCGGTGATTTTCTTTCGTAATCTGCAACTTTTTTGTGCACTTAATTTTCGCCGTTTCTTCAAGACTCACACACTGACCCACACGGGGAAAGGGCCGGAAAGTACCGGACAGGGCCAGACAGAAAATTTCCTGTCTGGCCCTGTATTTTTTTGCCGCACTTACCGCATCTGCTGGCTG
>DXUR01000128.1 GCA_019417795.1 Clostridiales bacterium
CATTGGCTCCCTGATCCAGACCCTTTACACCACCCAGGCAGCGGAACTGCGGACCATGGGAGCCATGGGTTATGATGCCGTGACCATCGGCAACCACGAGTTTGACCACAAGGGCACCGGCTTCGCGGAAATGCTGAATTCCGCTAAGGCTGCTCAACAGGCGGCGGTGGGACTACTGCTGGTGGATGCCCGGCCGCTTGAGAATATGGACGCTTACAGAGAGCGGTTCGGCCCTGTTACCCCTGTACTGCCGACGCTGTTAGAGGCCAATTATGCCCCTGCCGATGATAACCCCGACCGGGCATTCATCCGGTCCGCTATGGAGGACTATGGCGTGACGGACTGCATGACGCTGGAACGGGGCGGCGTGACCTACGGTCTGTTCGGCTTGATGGGGGTGGATTCCGATGAGTGCG
This sequence comes from Clostridiales bacterium, assembly GCA_019417795.1. The sequence continues at coordinate 417 of DXUR01000128.1, forward strand.
CCCCCACCTCCGGCTTCACCCGGACGGACGCCGCCGAAGCGGCCAAGCGCTGTGTGGAAACCCTAAAGGGGGAGGGGGCGGAGATCATCGTCTGCCTGTCCCACAGCGGCACCGGGGATTCGCTGGCGTCCTCCGAAGATGAGGAGCTGGCCAAGGCTGTGGACGGCATTGACGTGATCGTCTCCGGCCACACCCACTCCACGCTGGCAGAGCCACTGGTGGTGAACGATACCTATATCGTTTCCAGCGGCCCCTACTGCCAGAATTTAGGCAGTTTGACCTTTTCGTGGGACGATGGCGGAGAAAAGCGGTTGCTGGATTACCGCCTGATCCCCATTGACGAAACGGTGGCGGAGAATCCGGAGATCGCCGGGCTCGTGGAACAGTGGAAGGATATGGTGGGGGAGACGTATCTGGCCCGGTACGGCCTGACCTATGACGAGGTGCTGACTCATTCAGACTACGATCTGAACACGCCAGCGTCCGCCGTGCAGGAGAACAATGGCCTTGGAACGCTGGTGTCCGACGCCTTTTTGTGGGCGGATCGCACCCTGAACGCCGCTTATGCCGACAGCCCCCATACGGTCTCGGTGACGGCCGACGGCGTTCTCCGGGCCAACCTGCCCGCAGGAGATCTGACCGTCGCCATGGCCTTTGACGTGCTGTCTATGGGCGTGGGGGAGGATGGCACCTCCGGCTTCCCACTGGTGGCGGTGTACCTCACCGGCAAGGAACTGAAGGCTGCCATGGAGGTGGACGCCTCCGTGACGCCCATCATGCCTGCGGCCCAGCTCTATATGTCCGGAGCCAAGTACGCCTTCAACACCAAGCGGATGTTCTTCAACCGGGTCTACGATGCGGCGCTGACGGATGTGACCTTCGATGAAAGCGGCACGGGAAATGCCTATGAGATCGACGATAACGCCCTCTACCGGGTGGTGACGGGGATGTACTCCGCCCAAATGCTGGGCACGGTGAAAAGCAAATCCATGGGGCTGCTGTCCCTGGAGCCGAAGCAGGCCGACGGCGCCCCGGTGACAGATTTTGCCGATTGCATTCTCTATGACGAAAACGGAAATGAATTGAAGGAATGGTACGCGCTGGCGGCATATCTGGAGCAGTTCGGGGAGGATGGCCTCCCTGACCGCTACGCCGACCCCGCCAACGGCTGCAAGCAGGTGTCCGACAGCTTCGCACCGGGACAGCTTTTGGCCGGTTGGAACGGGATCACGTGGGTGGTGCTGGGGATCGTACTGCTGGTCTTGGCCTTGATCCTCCTGTTGATCCGCTCCCTGCGCCGCCGCATCCGGCGGAAAAGGCCGACCCCGGTGAACTGATGGAGCGCTGAACAGAAACATCCCCGGAATACATGGTACTCCGGGGATGCCAGTGGATAAACGGCTTTTTCGGCACGCTGAAACCCCCGCCCAATTTTGGGCGGGGGTTTGTTTATCCGATTTTGGAAACAGGGGGCGCAAAGCTATTTTCGTTTTCCTTGGCTAAGTAACTGATGATGTCCCGCCGGGTGACGATGCCGATGAAATTATCCAGATCGTCGATGACGGGAATGAAGTTCTGATTCATGGCGCTTTCCAGCAGCGCGTCCATGGTCACGGTGATGCGGACCGCCGGGTATTTGCTGCCGATGATGTCCCGGACCCGCAGCTCCTCCGCCTTTTTCATGGAGGGATCGTCGGTGTCCAACAATCGCCAGAGGAAATCTCCCTCGCTGACAGTGCCCACATACCGGCCGTCCCGGGTGATGACGGGGATGGCGGTATAGCCCCGGTTACGCATCTTTTCAAGACCTTGGCGGAAGGTAAAGTCATCGTACAGATAGGCGATCCGGCTTTTGGGAAGCAGAAAATAGGCAATGTTCACGCTGAGTGCTCCTTTCCATTTACGAACGCCGACAGCGGCGGAACCGTTCCTTTTCTCTATATACAGTATACAGGAATCCATTGTCGATTTCTTGAACAATGTATGAAATTTAAAAAAATAGTCCTTTTCTTTTCGGCAAGGACCTGCTATGATAAAAAATAGTGATAAATGCAACAAGGAGGCGCTGCGATGCTGACAGCCCAGGAATTGAAAACCAGTCCGCTGTTCCACGACATCAGCTATGAGGAATACCGCCGGATGCTGACCTGCTTTCAGGCGGCCCAGCGGTCTTATGTGCCGGAGGAACAGGTCTATGATTTTACAGCCTCCCGGACGGACGCAGTAGGCATTGTGGAGCGGGGGCAGGTGTCCCTGATCCGGATCGACGAGGCGGGCGTGGCGACGGGGCTGGAGGACATGGGACCCGGCGGCGTGTTTGGCCGCCATCTGGCCTTTGCGGGCTTTGCGGCGGACAGCCTGGAGGTGGTGGCCCGCACCGCCTGCGACATTCTGTTCATCGACAATTCCTGCATATTCAAACGCTGCGAGAATGCCTGCACCCACCACAGCACGTTGGTCTACAATATGATGAACCTGCTCAGCAATAAGACCCGTTCTCTCAGCGAGCGGGTGGACGTCCTGTCCCGGCGGTCCATTCGGGAAAAGCTGCTGTGCTATTTCCGCCAGCAGACGGAGAAGAGCGGGGAGGATGTGTTCACGCTGCCCTTCTCCCTGAGTGTTCTGGCGGACTACATCGCCACGGACCGCAGCGCCATGATGCGGGAGCTGCGGCATTTGAAGGAGCAGGGGATCGTCTGCACCGACGGGCGGCAGATCCGCCTCTTGGGGGAGCGTCCGACAGCTTGAATATGTGACGCGGGGCAATCCTAAAATGAATACCCGGTCTTACTTCGCGTCCTATCGACTTCAAAAAATTCTTCTCAAACGGGCGGGACTGTGGTATCATACAGGCAGAGATATGAAAGGGCGGGTGGCGTTATGCGCAAAGTGCGATGCTATGAGTGCGGTAAGACCTACGATTATGATACCGATGATTTCTGTCCGAAGTGCGGTGCGTTCAACCAGCCGCCCAAGTCCACCACCATCGACGCCAACGGCGCGGTGATCCGGGTGGACGGGATCAATGAGCGGGGCCATGCTGGGTCCTTCGTCCATGAGGAGCTGCATGAGGAGAACCGGGAACGCAAGCGCATGGGCCTTTCCAAGGGCACCCGCCGGACGGCGGCTGCGGCGCCACAGCCGTCTGTGCAGAGAACCGCATCCCGGCAGAGCGGAAGACAAAGCGGGAAAGCGCAGCCTGCGGTGGGCAAGCTGATCTTCTGGATTTTTGCGGCCATCATCGGGCTGAATATCCTCAGTTCTTTAGTCGGACTTTTGCTGATGTGGTGACGGGTTTCCACCCGTTTGGGTGAGAAATGCCGGAGAACCGGAATTGGAAGGGGCGTGTCTCTGTGAATGTGATTTTGATAATGAGTGCCTTTTGGGTCATATACGGAATCGCCGGTATATTGGGTTTTCAGGTCATCCGAAGTGAATACAGAGGGCATGACTGGACGAAAACCTATGTTCGTTTGCTGGGCGCATCGTGGCTGATGCTGGGTGTCCCGTGGCTGTTGTTCGATCGGATAGCGGTGCATACGGCTGCGAATATCGGGACAGGTTTGCTCTGTATCATTTTGCTTGCGCTGGCCATGCCATCCATTGTGTTTACGTTTTTTATCGACAAAAAATACAGAAATATCCTGAAAAACGAGTAAAAAGACACCGCCTTATGTTTCGTGAGGCGGTGTTTCTTTGACCTTGCACGAAACCGGAACAAACTGACCTTGAGTGAACAAGGCTGTCCTTTTTTGTCTGCGTTCCATGATTTTGACAGCGGTATTTTTCCGCCCCGTGCGCAAACTATCCCTGAATACGGAAAGAAAGAGCGATGGGGATGCAAAAGCTGCTGTCAATTTTTGTTTATCTGATTTTGCTGATTTTTTTAGAGTCGGCGGCGGAGGTGACGGGGGTACCGGCCTCAGCCCCGGCGGAACTGCCGGAGGAGCCGAACTATGTAGCCCTCACCTTTGATGACGGACCCCGGCGGGGCACCACCGCCCGGCTGCTGGACGGCCTCCGGGAGCGGGGGGCCAGCGCCACCTTCTTCTTAGTGGGGGAGCGGCTGGCGGGGAACGAGGATCTGGTGCTGCGGATGCAGGCGGAGGGGCATCAGGTGGGGACCCATACGTGGAGCCATATCCGCCTGGACGGTACGGCCCCGGCGGCACAGCTCCGGGACATTCAGGCAGCGCAAAACGCAGTCTGTAAACTCCTGGACACGGATAGCTGCTGGCTGCGACCGCCCTACGGCCTCATTGATCCGGCGGTCCGCACCGGCGTTACGGTGCCTATGGTCCACTGGAGCGTGGACCCTCGGGACTGGGAAAGCCGGGATACGGCGATGGTGGTCCGCTCTGTTTTAAAGGACGTACAGCCCGGCGACATCATTCTGCTGCATGACATCTACCCCTCCTCCGTGGAGGCGGCGCTTCAGATCGTGGACGCGCTGGAGGCGGAGGGGTATTGGTTTGTTACGGTGGAAGAGCTTCTGGAGCTGAACGGCATCCAGCCCAAAGCGGGGGCTATGTACCGGTCCGGGCGGGTGTAGCTCAGTACTGCCGCACCACGGCTACCACTTTGCCCAGGATCTGAGCGTAGGTGCCGTCGATAGGCTCGTAATCGTCATTTTCCGGCAATAGCCAGATGTGGCCGTTTTTCCGGGAAAACCGCTTGACGGTGGCCTCGTCATCGATCATGGCCACCACGATCTCCCCCTGATTACAGGTCTGCTGCTGCCGCACCACCACCAGATCACCGGGGAGAATTCCCGCGTTCAGCATGGATTCACCCCGGACCCGCAGGGCGAAGTGAACATCCCCGGGATGCCCGGTGTGGAAGGTGAGGTAGTCCTCGATGCACTCCTGAGCCAGAATGGGACTGCCGGCTGCCACATTGCCCACGATGGGCACCCGGTCCGCCGGTTCCTCCGGCTCCGGGACGGACGGCGCGGCGGGATGGGTCAGGGTGATGGCCCGTCCTTTTCCGGCACCGATCTCAATGACACCGGCATCCGCCAGCTTTTTCAGATGGAAGTGGACGGTGGAGGGGGACCGCAGGCCAACGGCCTCGCCAATCTCCCGGACAGACGGGGGATACCCCTGCGTCTGGATGCAGGCGGCAATGTAATCATAGATCCTCTGCTGCATGGCAGAAAGCATGAAATGACCTCCATTCTATTGGCAGCTTCCGGCAGCTGCGCCGGAGCAATGTATCTCACAGTCAGTATACCATATCTTTTTCTGAAATGCAAACATTTGTTCTATAAATAACGTGAGACTTTGACAGATATTTTTTGTAAAATGGACTTGAAATAGGGACAAAGCTATGGTATTATAAACTTCTGTAAGATGATTTTCTGCGCCTGTGCGCGAATGAATGTTCGGAGGTTGTCCACTATGAAGACCGTTGTTACTATTTTGCAGCTGCTTTGCGGCCTTGCTATCATCCTGATCGTGCTGTTCCAGTCCGGCAAGAGCCAGGGCCTGTCCGGTGCCATCGGCGGCGTGGCTGATTCTTTCCTGGCCAAGAACAAGGCCAAGACCATCGACGCTAAGCTGGCCCGCGCTACCAAGTGGTTTGGTGCTGTGTTCCTGGTGCTGACCTTGATCCTGCTGATCCTGAACTAAAAACGGAAACGAAAGAGACGCCTGCGGGCGTCTCTTTTTTGCGTGTTCGGCTGTGGGGGGGCGGGGAAGTTCAGCAGGTGATACGGGTGCCGGTTTTACCGTCGATGCCGTCCCGGGCCTTTTCCAACAGGGTAATGAGGGCGGTGCGGCCGGGCTTGGATTCCGCAAATTTGACGGCGGCTTCCACCTTTGGAAGCATGGAGCCGGGAGCAAACTGCCCCTCGCCTATATAAGTGCGGGCTTCCTCCGGCGTCAGGGTATCCAGCCATTTCTGGTTCGGCTTGTTGAAGTTCACCGCTACCTTTTCCACGGCGGTGAGGATGATGAGCATATCGGCATCCAGATGCTCCGCCAGCAGCTCCGAGGCGAGATCCTTGTCAATGACTGCGGCGGCGCCCTTGAGATGGTGATGGTCCGTGGCGATGACGGGAATCCCACCGCCGCCGCAGGCGATGACCACGTTATCTGCCTCCGCCAGCGCCCGGATGGTGGTCAATTCCACTACGGCTAAGGGTTTGGGAGAGGCCACCACCTGCCGCCAGCCCCGGCCTGCGTCCTCCGCAATGTGCCAGCCCTTTTCGCGGGCCATTTTCTCGGCTTCTTCCTGGGACATAAAGGCGCCGATGGGCTTGGTGGGGTGCTGAAAGGCCGGATCGTTTCCATCCACTACCACCTGCGTCAGCACCGTGGCGACGCCCTGCTGAAGACCCCGATTCAAAAGCTCCTCCTTCAGGGCGTTTTGCAGATCGTAGCCGATATAGCCCTGACTCATGGCCACGCACATGGACAGGGGCATCACATCGGCGGACGGCTCCTGCTTGCAGTAGGCGGAGAAGGCATTCTGGATCATGCCCACCTGGGGGCCGTTGCCGTGGGCTACCACCACCGTGTGCCCGGCTTCTACCAGATCCGCAATGGCCTTGGAGGTCTCCTTTACCGCCAGCATCTGTTCCGGCAGATTTTTGCCCAGCGCGTTGCCGCCCAGGGCGATGACGATTCGTGTACCCATAC
>DXUR01000129.1 GCA_019417795.1 Clostridiales bacterium
GAAAAGAGACAGGAGCTTGTAGGCGTCTGCCTTGACTGCTTTGTCGAAAAGGGGCTGACCGTTGCCACGACAAAGGACCTCTGTAAGGCGGCAAAGCTGCAAAACGGCGGCATCTACTATTACTTCTCCACCAAAGAGGAAATCGTTCTTGCCTGCGCAGAGGAAGCGATCAGTCGAATTGAAAAAGCTGCGTTTGCCATCGTGCTTGAAGATATTAGTGACATCAAAAGCATGATGGATCATCTCGGTGTGCTGGCGGATAAAATGTCGCCTACCATGCGCTTTCTGGTCAGCGTATGTGTGTCGCGCGAATACGGAGAAAAGGTAAAGCCTTCCCTTGTGCGGCTTGCGGCAAGATACCCTTATTACACGGGCAGGATTGCGGAGATCCTCGGCTGCACCGACGAAGAGGTTGCGCCGTTCGTTCATCTGTCGATCCTCACCATCAACAATTATATGATCTTTGCCGAGCGAGCGCTGTTTGACCCACAAATCGAAGCGGTCAAAAAAGAGCTTTCAAGGCTTGCGGAAAGAAAGGGGCGGAATAATCGATAGTTTACCATAAAGAGAAAATCACAAACGACTTCATAGTTAATCCATACGCACAAACCGTTCCGTGAAGATGACCAAAGCAGAAGAGAATCATAGGAGGACAACATGAAAAAGATACTTGCAATTCTACTATCGCTGCTTACGCTGCTTTCCTGCGGGCTTCTTTCCGCCTGCTCTGCCGAAAAAACGCAGCCGGATACATTGGATACTGAAACCGTGTGGGAAACGGTCAGTGAGGCATACATCTATGCGTTCCCGCTGGTGCTGACCGACGCAACCAAAACATTATCGACCAATACGGACGGGACCATGACTGGCCGTGCGCCCATCAATCAGTTCAACCATGTAAAAAAGCTGGCGGACGCCTCTTTCCGCACCGTCGTGACGCCGAACGTCGATACCGTCTATTCGCAGGCATGGCTTGACATCAGCACAGAGCCTATGGTCTACGTCCTGCCGGAAACGGATCGCTTCTGCAATGTGCAGCTTCTGGATGCGTGGACGAACACCGCCGCCGTGCTGGACAAGGCGGGTGCTTATGCCATTGCGCTTCCCGGCTGGGAGGGCGAGCTGCCCGACGGTGTGACACGCGTGGACGTGCCCACCGCAACGGTGTGGTCGATCACCCGCACGGTGCTGTCCGGGAACGAGGATCTGCCCAATGTCTATGCCATTCAGGAGCAGATGCAGCTCCTGCCTCTTTCGGCTTATATACAGGGAGGCGAGTATACCGCACCGCAGGGAGCTTATAAAGAGGAAAATGACTTTGTTCCCGTGAACAAGGTGCTTTCCATGACGCCAGCAGAGTTTTTCAATACGGCGAACGCTCTGATGCAGGTCAACCCGCCCGCCGATGCGGATGAGGAACTGCTGAAGAAACTCTCCGCCATCAACGTGGGCGCGGGTAAGACCTTCGACGCCGCTCTCCTGGGCGAAGGAGCTGCCGAGCGCTGGACGCAGATGCTTCAGGGGCTTCGCGCCACGCTTGCCGCCGACGGCGCGAAGTATGCGCAGAAACTCGGTCAGTGGATCTATTACGGCAAGCCCATCGGCGACTTCGGCACGGAGTATACCTACCGCGCGATGGTAGCGCTGGTGGGGCTTGGCGCCAACACCGTGGACGTGGCGATCTATCCCAAGACAACGGTGGATGAGACCGGCGCAGCGCTGACCGGAGAAAAGAAGTATACGCTCCACTTTGAAACCCTTCCTCCCACGCTGGAGGGCGGCTTCTGGTCCGTGACCGCCTACGGAGAGGATGATTTCCTCATTGACAATTCCATCGACCGCTACTGCATCAACGACCGCTCCGACTTCAAGCTGAATGCGGACGGCACATTGGATATTATTATGTCCAAGGATGCACCGGAAGACACCTCTAACTGGCTGCCTGTTTCCGACGGGGAATTTCATCTGTTCATGCGGATCTATGTACCGGATATGACAGCACTGGATAGCTGGCAGCCACCTGTTATCCGCGAACAATAAGGAGATGGAAAAAGAACGGCTATGAAACGTATTGCAGCAATGCTTCTTACATCGGTACTGTTGCTGTCCTGCGTCGGCTGTGCGCAGGATGGGCGCAAAGAGCCGGGCGCGGAAAAGGCAGACCTGGGTCTGACCGCCGAGGTCAAGCCCGCCACAGACTTTACGGCAAAGGCAAATGCCGCTGTCTACGATGAACTTGACTTCGATGATAAGCAGGAATATGAATTCGCCACCCGTGGACTGATCGACGCGCCGGAAACACTGGAACTGAAGGACGAGAATGGGACGATCCTCTGGAGTCAGGAAGCCTATGCGTTCCTGGACGATTATGAAAAAGCGCCTGACAGCGTAAATCCCAGCCTCTGGGAGAACACGAAGAACAACCATGCCTATGGTCTTTTTGAAGTGACGGATGGCATCTATCAGGTCCGCGGCTATGACATGGCAAATCTCACCGTTATCAAGGGCGATACCGGCTGGATCGTCTTTGATACGCTGATGAGCGTGGAGTGCAGTCAGGCTGCCATGCAGCTAATCGAAAAGAATCTTGGTAAATTCCCGGTCAAGGCCGTCATCATCTCTCATTCCCACGCCGACCATTTTGGCGGCATCGCCGGCGTGATGGCGAAAGAGGATAAGGCAGACGAGACACTTTCTATTGAAGATCAGCTCGCCAGCGGCAAGATCCCCGTGATCACGCCTGTGGGCTTCACGGAGCACTCTGTGAAGGAAAACGTCTACGCCGGTAAGGGTATGGGCCGCCGCAGCAATTATCAGTATGGCATCCTGCTGACCCCCGGCGTGACCGGCAAGCTGGCGCAGGGCATCGGCATGGGACAGTCCACCGGAACGGTCTCGTTCATGACGCCCAGCTATGAAATCACGCAGTCCGGCGAAAAGCTGACGATCGACGGTGTGGAGCTGGAGTTCCAGCTCACGCCGGGTACGGAAGCGCCCGCCGAAATGAACACGTGGCTGCCCCAGTACAAGGCGCTGTGGATGGCGGAAAACTGCACCGGCACGCTCCACAATCTCTACACGCTGCGCGGCGCGGAGGTGCGCGACGGCGCGGCATGGGCAAGCTATATCACCGAGGCCATTTCCCTTTACGGCAAGGACGCGGAGGTCACCTTCCAGTCCCACAACTGGCCGCACTGGGGAAACAACGTGGTGAACGACTACATGGTCAACACGGCTGCCGTGTATAAGTTCATCAACGACCAGACTCTGACCTATATCAATCAGGGCTACACCAGCGACGAGATCTCCAACATGATCGAGCTGCCGGAGGCGCTCAATAAAATCTGGTACACCCGCCAGTACTATGGGACGGTCGCCCACAACGCCAAGGCGGTCTACCAGAAGTTCATGGGATGGTATGACAGCAACCCTGTCAACCTGAACCCCCTCATGCCAAGCGACAGCGCAAAAAAATGGGTGGAGTACCTGGGGGATGTTGACAAGGTCCTGCAAATGGCAAAGGCGGATTTTGACAAGGGTGAATATCAGTGGGTCGCCGAGGTCACAAACACCATCGTCTTTGCCGACCCGACGAACACCGATGCACGGCTTCTGTGCGCCGATGCACTGGAGCAGCTGGGGTATCAGGCGGAGTCCGGTCCGTGGCGCAACGAATATCTGACCGCCGCGCAGGAGCTGCGCCATGGAAACGCCAATTTCACCGCTTCCACCAAATCTACCGGCGACATGGTCAAGGCCCTCTCCGCGCCCATGCTGTTTGACTATATGGCCATTGTCATGGACAAGCAGGCGCTGGCTGACCGCGACTTCACCATGAACGTGATCCTGCCTGACGTGGGCGAACAGCACATGCTCCGCGTGAAGAATGGTGTGCTGCTGGTCTATGCGGATACATTGTCTGATGATGCGGACGTGTCTATTACCTGCCCGAAGAATGCGCTGTTTGCGATCCTGACCAACAATCAGGAAACGGTTACACAGGCCGTCAAGGTCGAGGGCAGCGCAGAGCTGCTGACGCTGATGATGGAGAATATGAACCAGTTCCCGATCACCGGAGCCAACCCCTTCAACATCATCGAGCCGTAACGGCTTCGCGGGGCGGTCCGTGGGAAGACCGCCCCGCTCGAGAGAAAACAGCAAGATGCTTTCAACGCAAATCAAAAGCTGTCTGTTTCTGTTGGAAACAGACAGCTTTTGCAGCCTTACGGTTGCCCTGCACACCCGAATCTGTCAGCCAACAGTAAAAATAAGAATTGCTTCCTTATCACTGTTAAGCCAAGGCTTTTCGTGGCTTCCCTATAATGTGAGCGGGTGGGACGCGAGTTTCGATGCTGATATCCAACTTTCCTTCATCGGGATCGACCAAATCAGCAGCCTTTGTAATGACAATGATCTCACCAATGCTGCTTAGCTCGAGTTCCTCGCAGGTATCGCCGAAAATCATTTCTCGATAAACTGCAACAGGGCTGTCTTTTTTCTTCCTATCTTCCTGCATAGTCAATCGTTGGAATAATTTCATCGCGTTGGGGTGGTCAAAAGTCCCTCTTTTTCTACATTTATTCTGAAGAGCTCTTTAGTTTATGTAGAAGGAGAACTGCATGATGGATGCGAAACTGGAGAATACTATCGGTGGAGGCGAAAAAACCAAATGAGTGAAATAAAACTTTGTGAAGCGACCTATATTGTCCACCGATCCTATTCAGACATCCAATCTGTTCCAGATTTGATTATTAACCGACTGCTTAAAGATAAGAACGGAAAATCTTCATTTGACGAAAGTGCAAACGATGCCGTATAATATCTAATAGTGGGTCGGTTCGTCGAAGGAGGTTAATGTGAGAACCGACATTCGCAGAATCGCGTTTGCTTACCTGAGACTATCTAATGAAGAGGCTGCCGAGGGTGAATCCTCCAGCATCAAGAACCAGAGGATGATCATTCAAGACTATTGTGAACGGAATGAGATCCTCCTGGTTCGCGTTTTTGTCGATGATGGCTGGTCCGGTGGCAATTTTGACCGACCGGCATTCCAAGAAATGATTGCGCTTTTAGAGCAAGGCAAAGCAAATATAGTAATCACTAAAGACCTTTCGCGACTTGGCAGAGACATGCGAGAGGCCAGTTATTATGCTGAACAGTACTTTCCTGAGCATGGAATTCGTTATCTGACTGTAGCTGACAACTTCGACACCGAGCAGGAAAACGTCATGGCACCTTTTCAGTTTGCCATGAATGAGGTCTACCTTCGTGACGGTTCAAGAAAAGTCAAGGAGGTTCTGAAAGCCAAGAGAGAGAAAGGCCTATATTGCGCATGTGCCCCCTACGGCTATGTGAAAGACCCCCGAAACAAGAATCGGGTAGTGCCGGACGAGGAAACTGCACCGATCATTCAGCGAATTTTTGAGGCTGCGGCGAATGGAGACTCAAGCAGGAAAATAGCCATGGATCTTAATAATGACGGTATCGTGCCGCCATTAAAGTATAAGGTCCTCTATAAAGGGAACTTCTCGGAAGGCGGAGCAGCACGAGCATCCGATTTATGGAATTATACGACTGTCAAGCGAATTCTAAAAAACCCAGTTTACTTGGGCCACACTCTTCTTGGAAAGTCCAAGAAAGTTAGCGTAAAGTCGAAGAAAAAATTGAACGTGCCAAAGGAACAATGGGCAGTCACAGAGAACACCCATGAACCGATTGTAACGCAGGAAGTATACGATTTGGCTCAGTTCAATTTGGGTAAGGGTACTTTTGACTTCCGCCAATACGATCATGTCCGGCGAAGTATCTTTTCGGGGATCGCATTTTGCGCGCAATGCGGACACGCTCTATGCTCGTGTGGAACTGTATATAAAGGTGAGCGAGAAAAATACTGGTATCTCAGCTGCAATCGCCATCGCCTGGATATTACTGATCCCTGTGTTGGTGCCCGAATTAAGTATAGCGATATACTTGAGGTAGTTCGCCAAGACTTGAATTCGCTCATTTGTTTAAGCCCCGAAGAGAAAGAAGCGGTGGCTCGAGAGGCTATGCGGCGTGCTGGTGATGATAATCTGATTAGGGTCAAGCAGTTCCAGCTCCAAAAGGCCAAGGCTCGTTTATCTACCATCGACAAGGTCATAACGAAACTATATACGGACAATGCCGAGGGTAAGATCGATGACAGTCGTTTGGAACGGATGCTCTCTGAACTCCAGCGAGAGTCAGCTGGCCTTGAAAAGACGATCGACAGTCTGAGCGTTATTGATTCGGTAAATGAGACACAGGAAAGCTATCGAGCGTTTTTTGAACTGGCAAATAAGTACACGCATATCAAGGAATTGGATCGGGACACCTTAGTGACATTTGTTCGACGGATAGAAGTCGGCCCCAAAGAATTACCAGAAGGAACTCAGAAGGCTACGCACCGAAACCAGCCATTTCGGCAAAGTGTGCGTATCTTTTATAAGTTCATTGGCGAGCTGGAGAGTCCTCCGGTTCGAGAGTTTCCTGCCGCAACAGACCTGTAGACCTACTCATTACCCCAATCGTATCCTCCCTATACACCAGAGTGGGGCCTGTTTCACATTTCGTTGCGCAGGGTACCTTTCCCCCTTTTTGCAATGCAAAGACATGCGCAAATGGGCTTTTTAAGATGCTCGGGGTACACCAAGGGAGGTCGGCGTCAACCTCAAGCAGGGCTACAACGGCGATCTGACCTCCCGCGAGGCCGGCTCTGTCGGCGGCCAGATGGTCAAGAAGATGATCGAGAGCTACGAGAAGAACCTGTAAAAAAGGCTCTTTCGCAAATCGCAGACAAAGGGCGCGGCCAACAGGCCGTGCCCTTTTTGCTGTGATGGACGAAATGACAGAAGATATTCTGCAAAGCCTTCCGGCACGCTCGCTCCGCGCGGGAATATTTTCCATTCCCGCGCGGAGGAGACAAAAGGGCAGGGGACTTGCCGCCCTTGGTGCTCATTTTGCG
>DXUR01000013.1 GCA_019417795.1 Clostridiales bacterium
TTACATTCCAAGTACACATTATATGATTCGCCAGCTTGAATTATTCCCAAATGAATTAGACGAATGTTGGTTAGCTGGTAGAGTTTTTATTGAGGAAGAAAAATGAGCGAATATTCACAGCAAATAAAAAGGGATATTACATGAACAAAAATATAAAATATTCTCAAAACTTTTTAACGAGTGAAAAAGTACTCAACCAAATAATAAAACAATTGAATTTAAAAGAAACCGATACCGTTTACGAAATTGGAACAGGTAAAGGGCATTTAACGACGAAACTGGCTAAAATAAGTAAACAGGTAACGTCTATTGAATTAGACAGTCATCTATTCAACTTATCGTCAGAAAAATTAAAACTGAATACTCGTGTCACTTTAATTCACCAAGATATTCTACAGTTTCAATTCCCTAACAAACAGAGGTATAAAATTGTTGGGAGTATTCCTTACCATTTAAGCACACAAATTATTAAAAAAGTGGTTTTTGAAAGCCATGCGTCTGACATCTATCTGATTGTTGAAGAAGGATTCTACAAGCGTACCTTGGATATTCACCGAACACTAGGGTTGCTCTTGCACACTCAAGTCTCGATTCAGCAATTGCTTAAGCTGCCAGCGGAATGCTTTCATCCTAAACCAAAAGTAAACAGTGTCTTAATAAAACTTACCCGCCATACCACAGATGTTCCAGATAAATATTGGAAGCTATATACGTACTTTGTTTCAAAATGGGTCAATCGAGAATATCGTCAACTGTTTACTAAAAATCAGTTTCATCAAGCAATGAAACACGCCAAAGTAAACAATTTAAGTACCGTTACTTATGAGCAAGTATTGTCTATTTTTAATAGTTATCTATTATTTAACGGGAGGAAATAATTAAACTATGTTTTGAACCATGAATTAAATAAAAATGACTCTCAATTATTGGAAGTCAATTTATTAAACCAATTAAAGCTTGCAAAACGTGTAAATCTTTTTGATTATTCTTTAGAAGAATTACAAGCCGTTCATGAGTATTGGCGGTCAATGAATCGTTACTCAAAACAAGTTTTGAATAAAGAGAAAGTGGCTTAATATGGCAAATATAGTCAATTTTACTGACAAACAGTTTGAGAATCGCTTAAATGATAATTTAGAAGAATTGGTTCAAGTAAAAAAGCGGTTGAATCGCCAACCGCTTTTTTACTTGGTGGGCAATCAGGGTCAGGGAAAACCAGTTTGCGAAGAAGATGATTGAGCAGGCAGGAACAAAGTGATAAATTCAAATTGTGAGGGAAAATACAGATGAATCAAGGAAGAATTATTGTGATTACAGGCTCACCGGGGACAGGAAAAACAACAACTGCGTCAATTGTCGCAAAGGAATCAGATATGGATAAATCAGTGCATATGCACACCGATGACTTTTTTCATTACTTAAGCAAAGGCGCAATACCACCACATTTGCCAGAATCCAACAAGCAAAATCTGGTTGTCATTGAAGCCTTTTTAGAAGCTGCAAAGCGATATGCTCGTGGCGGATATGATGTAATTGTAGATGGGATTGTCGGGCCATGGTTTTTGGAGCCATGGAAAGCTCTTGCCCAAGAAGATTACGAGGTACACTATATTGTATTAAGAGCGAGTAAAAAAGAAACTATGAAGCGAGCTGTGGAACGCTCAAAATTAGATAGAAAAACAAATATTGAATTAGTGGAAACAATGTGGGAGCAATTTTCCGGTTTGGGGATATATGAATCAAATGTCATAGACACAACTACATTCACAATTAAAGATACGGTTTCCGCAATAAAAGAAAGAGTTGCATGTGGGACGTCTTTACTATCTTAGACATTCCCATTTGTCAGGAAGATAGCAAAGCCAGCCGAGCCAGTCAACGGTCAAGATGAACGGCGCATTTCATGCGCCGCCGTTGACAGTCACGCCCGTCTTTGCTAAAAAGTAATCAAGGCGGGAAAGCCCTAAAATGGCTTCCCGCCCATTTCAATTTTTAGAAAAGAAACGCTCCAAAATCAGAAAGAGAGCGTCCAAGCACTTTGAGGGATTGGCCGCCTTGTCCACCCATTCAGCGGGACAGCGGGCGGAGGTCAAGGCCGGGTGTAAACCCGTTCATTTCAGCTTAGAAACCCTTCATAAAACGGGCTTATTTAGCGATATAAGGCTTTATAATAGAGAAGGAGTGAAACTTCTATTCAAGTTTAGAAACGCCTTCCATTAGTCCGAAAGAGACCTTAGAAAGAGAATTAAATCGTAAAGTATCAGGGAAAGAAATTCAACCGACTTTGGAGAGAATAGAGCAAAAAATGGTTCAAAATCAACACCAAGAAACCCCTGAATTTAAAGCAATTCAACAAAAATTGGAAAGCTTGCAGCTACCTACACCACCAATACCCAAAACACCTAAACTTCCAGGACTTTAAACCTTAAAAAAGGAAAAGAGTAGTTACCAAAAAACGGTAACTACTCTTTTTTTATAAAAACCTTTCCTCATGTTTGAAAAGCTGATCGAGAAATAAAGCACACAACGGTATTCTTTCTTTTTTCAGTTGGTACATTTTGCAGTCTGTAACGTGTCATTTACTGTTTGTTACCTTAACATATCCAGTCGAAAACACAAGGGTATATAAACGAGCAAGCTCGCCCTTGTGTTTTCTTTGTGTCTATGTTGCGTTCTCGTCACAGCAAACGACACGAACACACTGGCGAAAATGAACCAACAAAACGAAAAAAGAAAGGAGCGTATACTTCACAGACGGTGTTAAGGATACTTACCAGATGAAACCGTACATTGCACCGACCGCTGCTGAGTTGGAACAATTTCTTTCCTCTCTAAATTAAATCTTGCCGAAGCAGTGATGTGTCAGACTTTCCTGACACATCGCCGCTTTGCACTTCACAAAATCCGCTGCCAGGAGGTGATGAAATGAGTATGGTAAATGCTGACTCCGTTCAGCTATTCGCAATGCTGAAAAAAATGCAGGATTCCATTTCCTCCATCGAAACTACCAAAAAATCTGTAAAGATGAAATATGAACAGTTAGGTGCTGGATGGCAAGATAAAAAATACAACGAGTTGGGCGTGGTTGTAAGAGACTGCAACAAGGCTCTCAATGACATATTGGTAATTATGCTTCAAGCAGAAAAATATGTGGCTTTACTCGCCAAGAGCCTTAGTGAATACGAAAGTGTTCAACTAGGATCTACAAATGGAATATCTGCAAGCACACCTCAGACCAGTAGTTTTGCTGTTACACCATCAAGTGCAGATACAACCACCTTTGAGTCAAATACCTTTGGTTCTAATCTTGCATTTGTTCAAGACAGACTATCAGCTGAACGATATTTTTCCCGTGGAAATCACTATGAAGAATATCGAGATTATTGGGAGAACGGGAACTATACCTTTTCTCGAAATGAAAATCCAGAACTCGTATACGTTAGAGCAAGGGATATTGAAGGAGTTTATCTCAGTGACCGAGAACTTGGGAACCCGGAAGGATTTTGGACACGGAATGGTCGAGAGGGATGGTCGAGAGAAAACATTCTAAGGCGAGCTTCGCACATCCAAGATGTTCGTCAAAATACTGAGTCAGGAATGTCTTTGGATGAGCTTTCACAAAACCCAGTGTTAGATGATACCATTCGTAGCTATTACAATAATCCTGTCCAGGTTGCGCAGGTAGGTTCTTATTATGTATTTCAGAGTGATGGGCGACATCGAACACTTGCAGCTCAATCGCTTGATACATATATCCCGGTTTTAGTAACAGGTAGCTACACTCGAAATGATTAACAAATGAGGAGGTGAGTGTTTGAGCAACGTAAATGCTGATGCAACTCAATTACTGACAATACTGAAAAATATGCGGACCTCCATTTCTTCTATCGAAACTACAAGAAGTTCTGTGAAGATGAAATATCAGCAATTGGGAATTGGATGGAATGACAAGAAGTACGATGAGCTGGGAACTATCGTAAAAGATTGCAACAAAGCCCTGAATGATATTTTACAGATTATGCTTCAGGCCGAAAAATACGTTGCTTCACTTGCCAAAAGTGTACAAGAATATGATAATGTTAATTTGGACACTCCTTCTGCACGAAATTCTTTCCTCCAGGGTCTGCAAACACCTAATGTTGGTAATTCGTCTTATCAGTATTGCCTTGGCGTGCTAACCCAAGGTAGCACACCAGACGGATATATCGCTGTTATATCACAACGCCATGAAAATGCAGAGCAGAATGTCAGAGAAGTGTTTGACCATTTCGCTGGTAAACTGATGATACAAGATTCTGAATATCCACCGGATCAGACAGCACATTACTCACCGGGAAATTATATAGGGCATTCACGAGGAGTCTACTACAATGCAGCTTCTGATATGACAAATCCAAGAGGTGCAGGAACAACTTATTTCCACGAGCTTGCTCACATGATCGACCATGCTTCGTGCAACTATCGGAGCAATCTATCCAATACTCCAGAATTTGCTGAGGCACTGGTTGAGGACGGACAAAGAATCCTGAGCTTATATAACAATCTTCCAGTGGAAAAGCAAACTGCTTTTCTGACCCGTATTAGGCAGGATTCAGCTCACTCCTTCTCGGACTTAATTGATGCGACAACAAATGGTCAATTGCACGGAAATTATGGTCACTCAAGGAACTATTGGACGAGACCGGGCAATCTACAAGCAGAAGCCTTTGCCCACTTTTTTGAAGCGTCTATGGGAGACCAAGGCAAATTAGAGCTATTAGCAAATTTCTTTCCTACAGCGTTTGGTATTTTTTCTTCAATGATTGATTCTATTAGACCAGATAATCATGTTAGGGTCTTGAGCAGAGAAAGGTAGGTGCATACAATGGACAAAAACAAGAGCGTTGCAGATTTTATGAATAGCTTCCTTAATACACCTGAACCGAAAATTGATAATGAGTATTATGAAATCGAAGAACAGTATTTTCGGCAATTCGGTCATGGTGTCCCAAGGGAAATGTTGCCTGATAGCATTTCAACGGAACAAATTAAACAAGCCATGAAAAAATGCATTCTTTCCAAAAAGGATAATCTCTTTGAACTATTAGGCATCATTATCAACGATAATTATTTATATTAAGAAAAGGAACGACGACATGGATGAAGACAACATTATAACTTTGAATGATGAGAATGGGAACGAAGTTGAATTTGAATTTCTTGACTTAATACCGTATCGCCAGAACGAATATGTTGTCCTGCTTCCTATTGGAGATTCGGATGGGCAAGTTGTTATTTTGCAGCTGAAAGAAATTGACGATGAAACAGAAGAATATGTTGGTGTTGAAAACGAATTTGTGTTAGAGACTGTCTTTGCTCTGTTCAAAGAGCGAAACAAAGATTTCTTTACATTTGAGTAATTAAACAATGCAAGCTCAAACCAACAACACGATAAAAGGGGGGGGCATTATGGATATTTGGCATCGTGTAGGCAGAATTGTTCGCTTCTCAAACTTAGGAACTCTTCTGTTCTTTACTCTTAATATTCTGCTGATTGTTGCTGTGTTCGGTTCGTCAGGAAGCATTGTTGAACTGATTTGTATTTACTTTTTCACAGTAGCTATCAGCTTATCCCCATTAGGCGAAATGTGCCTGGCTGCCTTCGCAGGAGCAAGCGATATAAAAAGAGTAGATATAAAACTTCGAGTTGTCCCGCTGGTTCAATATGTTTTAGATAAAGCAAAAGAGAACACATCATACTGTCCTAAAAAAGTGAAAGTGAAGATTATCCATGATCCTGCTCCAAATGCATTTGCTCTAGGTAGGCAAACACTATGCATAACTGACGGATTGCTTTTACTCTCCGATGATATGATACTTGGAATTCTCGCCCATGAGATCGGACATCTCTCATACGGACATACTGTTATCCAATTATTGATTGGCGGGGGCAATATATTTATATCCGGGTGCCTCCTGTTAATCAAAATATCCTACTGGATTTTTTCTGCAATCATGGGGCTGTTCGCAATATGCTCTCGTAGTGGTGTAATGGGTATAATTACCGCAGTTTTCGCAGGAATATCAACAGCACTTTCTTGGTTATGGGTAAAGTTCTGTATGCTTTTTCTGATGTGGTCTATGAGACAAAATGAGTATCTGGCTGATGAATTTGCTTATAAAATTGGTTTTGGTCTTGAATTAGCGACGGTATTAGACCAACATATCTCAGATGTTCCGCATGATGGTTTTCTCAGTGCAATATACTCAACTCATCCATGCAACGATGATAGGGTTGCAGCATTGCAAAATTTAGGTGTACCCTATTCTCGATACTAAATTCATAATCTCACAAATTGGCAAGCAGTGTAAACCTGTACAGGTTCACTCATTTTCTCGATTTTCCCTTCGGTGCAATCTTCGCAAATTTGCTTGTTGGGGAAGCATCCCCAATCCCCTTTGAACATCATCTGCCGATGATGGCTACACGATTTTCAATCGTTTCTCAAAGAACAGTAGAATAAAAATTTGCCCATGGTTGAAAGCACCGAAATCGAAAAGCAAAAAAGCAGCCACGATCCGCACCCTTTGGGGAGTGCAGACCGTGGCTTTTTGCTTTAACGGAAGTTCTTCTTTTCCTCTTTCTCTTTCTCTTTTTCCTGCTCTTTCTGCCTGTCGATATTCAAAATCGTTTCAACCGTCCGTTTGGCAATCAGCAGTTCTTCTTTCTCTTTTCTGATCTGACGGTACTCAGCGTAGTCCTGCTTTTTCTGGACTGCCAGCTGATGAAACTCCTCATACAATGATTGCATGGACGGGAGCTTTGTAATCTGCAATTCATCAAAGGCTTGCTTCGCCGCTTTATGAATTGTGATTTCCTGACGGTGTTCTTCAAAGAATTTTTTGCTATATCCAGACTTGCGGTACTCGATATAAATTTGCCTTGTGTTGCGATAATTTTTGATGTGCTGCTGCAACGCCTGAACCTCAACCATACGTTTCTCTGCGACCTTGATAGAATCAGAAAGCGCATCGAACCGGGCAGACAGATTTTCAATATGAGCAGTCAGATCGTCGTAGTTGCCCAAGCCTTTTTCTTTCAGTAGGATTACCGTTCGGGCAGCTTCTTTTCGGTTGAACTTCTTCGCCCACTTTTCATAACCGACCGTCTTGCCCTCGGCCATCTTTGCCTGAATATCAATCAGCATCTGGAACTGCTTCGGGGCAGGAGCCTTGGCAGAGCCGCCTTTTGATTTGTGCAGGTTCTTGCCGGAGATAACCGCTTGAATTTCCTCTTTGCTATATCCTTCGCCCAGGGAACGCAGCCGAATGAAACGCTTCTGATTCTCGCCCTTGAACGCAGGCTGCTTTCCATCCTTGAACTCAAATCCCATGTCAGCCAGAGCCTGAACAAAGCCATCAAAGCTCTTTGGTTTCTGCTTCAGCACCGCATCAATCGCATCACATAATTCGTCACGCTGGGTACGCTTCTTGGGATAAACAGTTCTTTTCTGGCGCTCCCGATACGGCTTCGGTGTAATAATGGACAGCCCGTGTTCCAGGCAAACCATATCACTGAGTCTTTGCACCGCCAGACCGGAAAGAAAGAAGTTTTTGAATTTCCGTGTGGCATCCAGCGAGGTCGAATTATAAATGATATGATTGTGAATGTGGGATTTGTCGATGTGGGTCGCAACGATGAAAGCGTGTTTTCCCTTTGTCCATCGCATCGCTGTTTCATAGCCGACTTGGTTCGCTTCTTCCGGGGTGATTTCTCCCGGCTTAAAGGACTGGCGTATCTGGTATGCGATGATATTGTTCTTCTGCTGTCTGCCGGTAATATGCTGATACTGCCGTTTGGAAAGCAGAAATTCCTCATCTGCTGTCTTTGGATCACACTCATAGGAACTGATAAATTCGCCATCATTGGTTTTTGCGGCATTTTGTGAGTAGTCGGTTCTGTCTGCCAAACATTGAGCGACCGTCTTTCCCTTATTCACATGGAGTGCAATCAATCTTGTCGCTGCCATTCCCATCACTTCCTTCCCAAAAAGAAAAAGCCACCGGTCGGTGACTTTTCTCTGATATTATCTTATGACCTGATAAATGCTCCCAGACTTTCTCCAATATTCTCGACTTTCATAACAGCCCAGACGAGCAAGAACACCGCTGCTATTGTCGCAATTCCAAGAACCACAAGAATAAGCAGGGACTGCCACAAAGCCTTTACAATGCAGTAAATCGCAGATCCGCCAATGACCAAGAGCAATAAACCAATTACATAGGACACAACATTTGTAAGCAGATTTCCAAGAATGCAAATCACTTTTACAACGAACAGCACCGGCAGTGCCAATATCTTCAATACCAGCTTCATAGGCTCAACCCCTTTCTTTTAATTATATTGTACAAGGGTATCTGCCATAACGCAATGATGTCAACCCTTATGTAAAAGCCGCAGCCGAAACTGCGACTTCCCAACAAGTTGTCGGATTACTGGATTGAGGACAGGCGAACAAGAACTTCTCTCATGTCCGTCCAGATCTCCTCCAGCCGTTTTTGCAAATCCTCAATGTCAGCACGATAGATGCTGCCTGTTTCGTTCGCTCGCTTTGCGTACTGGTTCAGGTTGTTGGAGCAGATTCGCAGGAGCGAAACCAGGGCTTTCACATCCTGCAAATCCAGTCTGATACAGTAACCATCCAGAGCCATTTTCCGCAGATAGGCTCCCATGCTGCGGATGCCAAGCTCGTCCATCTTCTCATGGATTCGCTCGACCTCCTCCTTGGATGCAAGGAAATGAACATCCTGATCTCGCTTTGCCATTACAACACCTCCTCACGGGTTTCAGAGTATTTTGCAGGCGGGATATGCTCCGCTTTGGATTTCAGATCAGCCAACACAGAAGGACGCTCTGACTCGCTTCTTTCGTCACGATTTTCCACAGAGTCCTCCATATTCAGGGCTGCATCCAGTTCTGCCAGTCGCTGACTTTTGGCTGTCAGCTCTGCTTCCTGCGGGAACGGTTTTCCAACCTCCGCCTTGGCTGCTTCCTGCTGATTGTAGAGATTATTCAACTGCTCATTGGCTCGTTCTAAGCGCTCAAGGATGCCTGCAAGGGCATTGTCCAGTCGGGTGATATTTCCTCGTGCGTCCGTTCCAAGGGCTACTCTGTGGCTCACAGCGCCCTTCAGGGTCACATCGAACTCGTTCCGGAAACTGTCAAACGAAAGCTCCATCTGAAAGCCACGGTAACTGCCAAGAGGAACCGGATCGGCACTTTTCGTGTCCTTACAAGCCGCAAGGAGGATTTCACCGGCATCTGCCTTTTCGGTGTAGGCTTTGCCCATGATTTCCATGCCGCAAAAGCCATCGGCAATCTGCGGGTGTGCTTCCACGGTTTTAATATCAGCTTCAAAGCCATGAATATAGCCTGTCTGCTTTTCAATCTCAGCCGGGAAGTATTTCAGAAGCTTATCTTCCATACGGTACTGCTGGCTCTGGTGGTCAGCTTTCAGCACCTTCAGCCTTGCCACATCAATGTCCAAGTCCATCTTTTCCTTGATAAGCGGATTGCCGGCACACAGCGCCTTGATCTCCGCATAGGACAGCGCCTGCTCATCCACATCGTCACAGGAGCGAACCGGTGATTTGGAGGTCATAATCTGAGAAATAAACTTCTGCTTGTTTTCCAAGGTCTGATACAGGTAGGCATCGAAGGTTCCCTCGGTCACATACTGATACACCTGAACCTCTTTGTTCCGGTTGCCCTGACGGATGATACGACCGTTTCTCTGGGTCATATCAGACGGACGCCAACCCACATCCAAGTGGTGAACTGCCACCAATTTGTCCTGGACGTTGGTTCCTGCACCCATCTTTTGCGTACTGCCAAGAAGCACTCGCACCTGCCCGGTACGAACCTTGGCAAAGAGGTCTTTTTTCTTTGCCTCGGTATCTGCATCATGGATAAAGGCAACTTCTTCCGCAGGCACACCGTTTGCAATCAGCTTGGTTTTGACATCATCATAGACATTGAAGGTTCCATCATTTTTCGGTGTGCTAAGGTCGCAGAACACCAACTGGGTCAATTTGTCAGCCTGACCGTCCTGCCAGATACGCAGGATATTTCCCACGCAGGCATTGAGCTTGCTGTCAGGGTCATCGGGTAACAGGGTGTTCATTAGCCGCTGATCCAGTCCCAATTTTCGTCCGTCGCTGGTAATCTTGAGCATATTATCGACGGACGGGTCTACAATACCGGCATGAACATCTGCTGCTCTCTCTGAAAGGGAAGCCACCATATCCTTCTGGTACTCAGAGGGCTGAACCACAACCGTTTCAAACTTTGCTTCGGGAACAGGGAGATGCAACTGGTCAGAGGTCTTGATGTCGGCAACCTCCTTGAACATATTCATCAGTTCAGGCAGGTTGAAGAACTTCGCAAATCGGGTTCTGGCACGATAGCCGGTTCCCTCCGGTGCAAGCTCAATCGCAGTTGTTGTTTCTCCGAAGGTCGATGCCCAGGAATCAAAATGGGTCAGGTTCTTTTGCTGGAGCGTACTGTACTGGAGATAGCGCATGACCGTATAAAGCTCGGTCATCGAGTTACTTACTGGAGTACCGGTTGCAAAGATCACACCACGCCCGCCGGTCAGCTCATCCATATAGCGGCACTTCATAAACATATCCGAAGATTTCTGGGCTTCGGAGGTGGACAGACCTGCCACATTTCGCATTTTTGTGTAGAGGAACAAATTCTTGAACGCATGGCTTTCGTCCACAAACAGCCGGTCTACACCCAACTGCTCAAAGGTAATGACATCATCTTTCTTGTCAGCGGCAAGGAGCTTGTCCAGTCTGGCTTCCAATGATTTTCGTGTTTTCTCCATCTGCTTGATCGTGAAGTTTTCGCCACGCTGCCATTTCAGCTCCGCAATCGCACCCTCGATCTCATCAATCTGCTCCCGCAGCTGCCGTTCCTGTCGTTCGGCAGAAAGCGGGATTTTTTCAAACTGGCTGTGACCGATGATGACTGCATCATAGTCACCCGTTGCGATACGAGCGCAGAACTTCTTACGGTTTGCTGTTTCAAAATCCTTCTTGGTGGCAACAAGGAGCTTGGCACTCGGATAGAGGTGCAGGAACTCGTTTGCCCACTGTAAGGTCAAGTGATTCGGCACAACGAACAGGGATTTCTGGCTCAATCCAAGCCGTTTACTCTCCATAGCCGATGCAGCCATCTCGAAGGTCTTGCCCGCACCAACTTCGTGTGCAAGCAGCGTATTTCCACCATATAGCACATGAGCGATAGCATTTCTCTGGTGTTCACGGAGGGTAATATCCGGGTTCATGCCGCCGAAACGGATATGAGAGCCATCATACTCACGAGGTCTGGTGGAGTTAAAAAGTTCGTTGTACTTGGTGGAAAGGGTTTCTCGTCTGTGCGGATCTCTCCAAATCCAATCTCGGAACGCATCCTTGATTGCCTGCTGTTTCTGCTGTGCCAGGGTAGTTTCTTTTTTATTGAGGACACGCTTCTGCTTACCATCTGCATCTTCAATCGTATCATAGATACGAATATCCTTCAGATTCAGCGTTTCCTCCAGAATCCGATATGCGTTGGCTCGCTCTGTACCGTAGGTGACATACGCCGCCACATCGTTGTAGTTGGGAGAACTCTTACCGTTGATGCGCCACTCTGCGGTCAGCTCGGAGAACTTGACCTCAATGGAACGGCGCAAGTAATACGGCGTTTCAAAGGTTTCCTCCATGAACTGCTGAATATAATCGGCATCAATCCATGTTGCACCCAAACGCACATCAATCTCGGACGCATCCAAGTCCTTCGGCTGTGCTTTCTGCAAGGCTTCCACATTGATGTGGAAGGAAGAATCCCTGTCTGCCGCCATCTGTGCGACACGCAGCTTGCTTCTTACATCACCGGAAAGGTAATCATCGGCAGTCTGCCATCCAACTTCCACAGCATCGGGAGCCATCGGGTCTTTGAAGATCACCCCTCGAAGCTCTGCCTGAATCGCATCGTATTCTCCAGGTGTTCCAAGCAGCTGTGCCATAAACGGCAAATCCACCTTGCCACGCTCACCGATAGAGATTGCCAGAGCTTCGGACGGCGTATCCACGCTCGTCACTCTGCGTTCCGGCTTGATGGTTCGCTTGGTGAACATATCCGCCTTGCTTTTCAGATTGCCGTCCTCATCCACATTTTCCAGAGAACACAGGAGATAGTAGGAGGAATCGTCAGCAAATGCCTGACCATTGGCTCGATTATTGATAAGCCCGTTCTTTGCGGCAAACGCATCGTAGGCATCATTCAGTTCTGCCTGTTTCTGAGTAATCATTTCATCCGGGTAATCCTCAAGCTGATATTCGATCAGCTCGTTGACGATACCACGAAGTTCCACCATGCCCATCACACGGTCTTTTGCTTTCTCATTCAGGTCTACACGGCGCATCAGGGAGTTTTCACGGAAGTACACATTGCCATCCACCACGGTATAAGAGAAATTCTTTACATCCGGGGTTGCAGGAATGGTTTCGATTTCCTTACCCTTGTCAGCTTCGGGAAGCTCCACAGCCTGATAGGTTCCTTGGATGTGGGAAACTGCTTCTTTCAGAAGTTCGGACAGTTCCATGCCCTCAATGGGACGCACTGTAATGTCCATGCCGTAGGCGGTACTTTCTTCCACCGTATCGCCCAGAACCATTTCAGGATGAGCGACAAAGTAGCTGTTCATGGTGTGTCCTTCTTCGGTGCGGTCAAGGTTTACCCATTCCGGTACAATGTCAATCGGATGGTCACGCTTTTGCAGGAACAGGATGTCGGACACGACTTCCGTGCCTGCGTTTTTCTTAAAGGCATCGTTTGGCAGACGGATTGCACCAAGCAGTTCCGCCCTCTGCGCCATATATCGCCTTGCGTCAGAGTTCTTGGAATCCATGGTGTAACGGCTTGTCACAAAAGCGACCACACCACCGGGACGAACCTGATCCAAAGCCTTGGCAAAGAAATAGTTGTGAATGGAGAATCCCAGCTTGTCATACGGCTTGTCGGACACTTTGTAGTTGCCGAAAGGGACATTACCCACAGCCAGATCGTAAAAGTCTCGGCGGTCTGTCGTTTCAAAACCGGCTACTTTGATTTCTGCGTTGGGATAGAGCTTCTGAGCAATTCTGCCGGTGATGGAATCCAGTTCCACACCATACAAACGGCTGCTCTGCATTTCAGGAGGGAGCATACCAAAGAAGTTGCCGATACCCATAGCAGGCTCCAGAATATTTCCTGTTTCAAAGCCCATCTGTCCGACCGCATCGTAGATGGAGCGAATGACCGTAGGGCTGGTGTAATGTGCGTTCAGGGTGGAAGCTCTTGCCGCAGCATATTCATCTTCGGAAAGCAGGTTTTTCAGTGTCTGATACTCCTTCGCCCAATTTCCCTTGTCCGGGTCAAAGGCATCTGCCAGACCGCCCCAACCGACATAATTCGACAAAATCTCCTGTTCTTCGGTAGTGGCGTTCCTGTTCTCGCTTTCCAGTTTGAACAGAGTTTCAATGGCTGCGATGTTTCTTGCGAATTTCTGCTTCGGTCCACCTTCACCGATGTTGTCATCCGTGATGTGGAAGTTCACCGCAGGAACAGGTGGGATTTCTCTGGTGGTGATGGACTGCTCAAGCTGAGCGATAATGTCCATGACTTCGGCATTCTGCCATCCGTCCACCTGGGCATAATCCTGAATGATGGTGTCCTTTCCATCTACGCACTGTACGAAGTCCAGACTACCCGGCAGATCTCTGGTATTCATTGCACCCAGGGCTTTTCTCTGCGTGTCAGGAAGTGCATAGTAGGCTCGCAGGGCATCATCAAAGGAACTGTATTCCTTGATGTCCAGCGCACCCCGCTTCTGAATGTCCTCGGCAACATAAAAATGATCGATGAAGTGTTCCGGTTCCTGCTGTTCGGGTTCCGCACTGGCTCTGACCTGTGCGTGTGCCTTTTCGTCAGGGTAGTCCCCATAGATACGGATGCACTTATGCTCCTGCTGATCGTAAACGGCAGCACCATCGTACTTGAATCCGTCATCCTCCATGGTTCCGTCCACATAGCCCTGGGCAGCTTTTTCCGCTTCTTCCAGAGTGTAGTAGTCCAGTTTATCATCGAAGCCGTTTTCAAAGTGATGGTAGGCGGCAACCAGATAGCGGGGAGCCATGCGCTCCTCGTAGCTGTTAATCATCTCAGGTGTCAGCCATTCTGGTTTGTCGGGAATCATTTCATACAGCTCACGCATCTTGGCAATCTGTGCATGGCGGTTGCCTGCCCACAGATGCTTTTCGCTGTGCTGTCCTGCACCAAGGAAGTATTCGCAGTCCATACGCAGACGGTCTAACAGCTGATACTCAGGGGTGTAGTCCCTCGGTTCGGTTTTGCCCAGAAAATCCTCTGTAACGGGCTTTTCTTCGGTTTGGGCATCAACCCTTACCGCATGGTTTCTTTCGTCCTGAGAGAGCATACGCTCGAAATTCTCACGATTCTCGGCACGGAAGATGGGATAAGCAAGCGTAGGGTCACGCAGCTGAACTTCTCTGTCCGTGATCTGCTCCACACGGAAAGCTGTATCGTCCAGATATACCGTGTCACCGACCTGATAATTCCATTTCGGTTCCTCGGAAGCAGATGCTTCCACAACTTCGGCAGGCTCTGCCACAGGCGCTTCTGGCTGAACCGACTCCATCGCAGCTACGGACTGACGAACTTCCTCCAAATAGTCATTGGCAAGCCATTCGTCCGTGAAGTATTCCGTAACGCCTTCCGGGTCTACATAGTAGTCATCGGTCTGATTATCCCAGATCGCATACTCGCCATCCTCGGTATCAATCACTGCGAAACGGTCATAAACATCTTCCAACGGATCAGTTTTAGCTTCTTCGATAGCCTGTCGTTCCGCTTCTTCCTCCGGGCTGAGGTAGCGTCCCTTTCGTATCAGACCGTCGATTCTCTGCACCACCTGCGCCCAGGACATCTGCAATTTATCGCAACCGCTCTTGGTGTAAGCAACACCCTTGGCATCGTGATCCTGACCGCTGTGCGTTGCACCAGAGCAGGCATGGGAATGACCACCGGTTCCGTATTCATGCTTCAGGAAGTCCATCTTTTCCTTGGCAGAATGATTCTCCTGCCAGTAGTTATAAATACGGGCTTTACCACCGGAAAAGCCGCTTCCACGGGTCAAGTCTGCATTGACTTCATCATCCGTAATGAACTGGCGGACAAGGGGCATCTGCATCATATCGGTCTGATACTCACGCAAAGGCATATTCAACTCATACAGCTGTTTCTGAATGAGATTCAGCTTGTGATAGTGAAAACGAAGCAGATCGGGATTTTCCGCAAGGGTTTTTCTAAATTCCGAATACTGCTGTACCAAGGTTGCGTGGAAACGAGGGTCATCCAACTTTTCAGCCAAGTCTGCGGTTTCGTCAGGGAAACCACGAAACGGTTCCTGATGAAGAATTGCCAGATAGTTGCTGGAACGGGCTTCTTCACTCAAATCGTGATAAAGATGCCACAGGGATTCTGCCAACTTCTGACGCTCATATCCGGATGCTTCTACCAGTTCCACATTAGTTGCGAACCGACCATTTTCAAGCAGTTCTCCAATGCGCTCGGCAACCGTTTCCCAAGAAACGATCTGCGCTCTGGGGCTGTCAATGGCAGAGGAACCTTTGGCAAGGTGGATACCGTCCTCGGCATACCACGCACAGATATTCCCGCTATCTTCTTTCAGACCATAGCCGCCGTGATAGACCTGCTTTAAGGTCTGAACGATTTCTTCCAACGGCTTCTGCTTCATATATTCCAGCGCTACGACTTTTCGGGCTTCATCGGTATTGCTACCAAGCAGAAGGAAGTGGTCGATTTCTTCCTGGGCAAAAGAAAAAGCAGAGGGCGTAAAGCTCTCTGCTCGGTCGATAAAACTGATTTGTTCATTTTCGGAGAGGAAAAGGTTCAGACTCAGCTGTTGATAAGCTCCGTCATCACGACTTCCTCCGCCTGTGCTTTCAGGCTGTTCATGTGCTGCACCCACGCCATCTGCTGCGTTTCCTTGTCCGGTGCGGGGCTGTCCTTCAGGTACTGCTCCATCAGAAACTCCACTCTGGCTTTCGCTGTTTCCTCGATCTCCCACAGGTGCGGGAACAGGCTCTCCGTCAGAATCATGTCGTTCAGGAGCATCGGATTGTTCTGTTCCAAAAATGCTCGACGCATCCTGCCGTACTTGCCCAGAGGTTTCTCTCCCTCGTTCTCCAACTGAAGGTTCGGAATCTGATAATCTCCGGCCTGTCTGTAAGTCATCTCGCTCATAATCTGTACTCCTTTCGGTAGCTTTAATCTGCTCATGTTCTCCAATCGCTTTTTCGATTTCCTGAAACATCCTTGTGCTGATGGCATTCACCGCAGTACCAAGGGCATTTACCGTCTGTCTGGTGTTAAAATCAAACACCTTCTGGAAATCCTCATGCTCGAAGTAGTTGTCGGGACTTTCCACGAACCGGCAATACATCGTATAGGATACGCTGTTTGCCACCGCATTTTTGAAAGCTACTTCGATGTTGAGTTCATCATACTCCTCAAGGAAGCTGTTGGCAACGATGTCGAGGAACTGCTTTTTGTAATCGTCCCAATACTCAGCCGCCAGTGCGGATGCAATATCTTCAAGCTGTGCTTCCAGTACCCCGTCAGCGGCAACACCGAAGGTACGCTCCATCGCTTCCATGACATAGGAGCGGTTTTCAGGCGTCACCTCCCACGGTTTCAGTTCCGGGGAAGAACGGCGAACGCCGGTATCCGCCACATCAAACACATAGCGCAGATACGGTTTATCCCTGTTCATCACAAACAGAGCAATGCCGGTAGAGCCACGCTTTACATATCTGCGGTAATTTTCAGCGTTCCAGTCCTCATAGGGCTTGCAAAAGGTCGCATTGGGGCGCTGAGCATAAATCATCACCTGTTCCGGATAGGTGAACTCATAGTTGCGGGACATCGTTCTCAAAAACGAAGTCCAGTTATCTGTGTTCGAGGTGATTTTCCCAATCGTTTCTTTTGCTAATCCGGAATAAAATCGCTCTTTTGCGTTCATTGTATCCCTCCAATCCTATCAATCCGGATAAAGGTTCAGCTTCTCAAAGGCGGCATCGTCCATGGCTGAAACTTTACGGAGAACCGAGTCTGCCAAAGCAAAAAGCTCTGACTCGTCCTCCGAAAGCTGTTCCTTCATCAGTGTCAGTGCTTCACACAGCCCTGACCTTGTGCCAGGGCTGTAAAGCATCATCATGTTCCGCTCATCCTGTGTGAAATCCATCATTCAATCTCCCTTTCCGGGTGGCTCTTGGGCGGCTTATGGGAAACATCCGGCACGGGCTTTTCCTTTAACTGCTCCAACACCGAAGGACGTTCCTCTAATCCGGACGCTTTTCCGTTATTGATGATACCGTCAATCATCCCATAATCATCTTCCATTGCCATCTCTGCGTTTTTCAGGTAGTTTTCGGACTTCATAAAGTTTTCCAGCTTCTGAAACCCAACAGAATCTACATAGTGAAAGGATACCTCACCGACTACCTTTAAGGCTACGATGTCGCTGACCGACATACTGTGACCACGGAAATCATCCGGGTGGTCAATATTGAACTTTACATACAAATCTTCCAGCTGCCGATTCACATCCTCGGACATAGAAATGGAGCCATGATAGACCACCTCGTAACGGTCAATCTCAGGCTCCATTTCTTTCTTCTGAAGGTAGCTGTAATTTGCAAACATGAGCGGGATATTATCGTCTACATCTTCCCGCAGCTGAAGAATCGCATAGGAATCCGTGGGGCTTTCCAGAAAAGCAACCATTCTGTCATCCGGGGTGGTATTTCCGTGAACATCATCCCATTTTTCGTTTTTCATATCCGTGTCCTCCTTATCGTTCAGGCTCTTTGCGTTTGGGAGAGGGACTGGCAGGCGCAGCTTTTTCTGCGGCCTGTGCCAGTTTTTCCATGACCGACTCACGCTTCGGAGAGTCGAGCTTATCCAGCTGACTTTTCAGCACTTTGGCAACCTCAACCGCAGTTTCCTCACGGGCTTCTTCAATGGCTGTATTCAGGAACTCACGATACGGAGCCGTATTACCAGCGGCAAGATCTGCCTTGATTTCTTGGATATGCGCCTGCACATCATCGACCTGATCCATATATTCATAGGGGTCGAAGTTCTCTGCAAAACGGTCGAGCTTAAAAGCAAGCTCAGCGATAGGGTCATTGACCACCACCGCCTGTCTGCCGACTTCAAAAGCCTGCTCCATGACATCCTCATAGAACATTGCCCGCAGTTCCCGGCGCTCCAGCCCGAAGGATTCCAGAATATCCCGGCGGACTTCGAGCATGGACAGTTCAGGGTTATCAACCTGACCGCCATCAATCTCGTTGTAGTTTTCATCCAACAGGGTGTAGTCGTAACCATCTTCGCAGGTCTGCACCGCAAGGATTCTATCCTTTCCGACCTTCCATGCGGCTTCATCGCCCATAATCTCAGGCTCCGGCATATAGCTTGCGCCGTTGCGCTCCATAATTTCTGCAAACTGGCAGATATGAAACACATTGTATCCGATCTGCGTATGATACTCGTCAATGAAGGTGCAGGGCTTCACAACCATTTCATCCGGGTAGTGAATCTGCACACAGCTGCCATCGGGGATATGAAACAAATCCTTATAATGGCTGTCGATAAATCGGATTTCCTTACCATCCGGGTTGTACTCATTTGTCATTTGCGCTTTCCTCCATTTTCAAATTCCATACTGAACTTCGTTTTGCCATCATCTGATACCTCCATAAAGACGGTGGCATCAAAGGTGTTGCCCGTTCTTTCGGACTTGCAATTCTTGAGCTTTACCTTGCCGGAACCAAGCAATTTCTGCGCCGTGGCAGAAGTCATGCTCTTGCCGATGCTCGCAAAGTAGCGATTGTTTTTCCAGAGGGCAAATTTGCAAGCTCTGTTGGAACAGAAAAATGCCTTGGCTTTGTCCTCTACAGCACTGCCGCAGAGCGGGCATTTGCCGATAGAATTGGCTTCTTTCGACATCATAACCTCGGAATCACGGATTACTTCATAGTTCTGAATCAGACCGGCAATCACATCTTTGATCTCGTCCATAAAGTCCTCGCTGGCATATTCGCCTTTCTCAATGAGCAACAATTTTTCTTCCCAATCCGCCGTCATGGATGGGGACTGAATCTGTTCCGGCATGACTGTTACCAGAGCCGTACCCTTGTGGGTCGGAATCAGGTGTTTGGTTTTCTTATCACCCTTACGCTCCAGAAAACCGATGCGAACCAGCTTCTCAATGATACCGGCACGGGTCGCAGGCGTTCCCAAACCTTTGCGCTCCACCTCATCAGGCATTTCGTCCGCACCGGCAGTTTCCATAGCAGAAAGCAGAGTATCCTCGGTAAAGTGTTTAGGGGGAGATGTTTTCCCTTCCTTGATTTCCGTGCCGCTGACGGTCATTTCGTCACCAACGGAAACAGAAGGGAGTGTCTGCACGTTTTCGTCGGATTTTGTCGAATCATTTTTCTGAACCAGAGCTTTCCATCCATCCTGCACAACAGTTTTGCCTTTGGTGGAAAACACGGTACCGCCACAGTCCAGCTCAATAACTGTCTCTGCGTATCGGTGCGGATCGCCAACAGCTACGCACAACCGATTCGAGATCAGTTGCAAAATTGCAAGTTCACCCTTGGGAAGTTCGCTCAGATTGCATTTCTGCAATTCTCTGGTCGGAATGATGGCATGGTGATCTGTGACCTTTTTGTTATTCACAACCTGCTCTGCATGAACTGGTATGTTATCCACATCCTCCACGGGGAATGTGTGGAAAGCCAGCTTTACGAGGTCGGTCAGGCTATGTGCCATATCTTCCGTCAGAAACCTGCTGTCGGTACGGGGATAAGTGACCAGTTTCTTTTCATAGAGGTTCTGCGTGTAGTCCAAGGTCTGCTGTGCCGTGTAGCCAAGCACACGGTTGGCTTCTCTCTGTAAACTGGTCAGGTCATAGAGCGCAGGCGGCTTTTCTGTTTTCTCCTTACATTCAGCTTTCTGAACGATTGCCACCGAACAGCTTTGTTTGACAGCTTCGGCTGCTGCCTTGGTTTTGAAGCGTTCGCTTGCAGCCGTAAAACCATCCAATCCAATCTGAACTGTGTAGAACAGTTCAGGCTTGAATGCGGAAATGGCAGCTTCTCGCATAACAGCCATAGCAAGGGTAGGGGTCATAACACGACCAACATTCAGGGTCTGCCCGTAAAGGGTCGAAAAAAGTCGAGTAGCGTTAATACCAACAATCCAGTCGGCTCGTTCTCGACACAGTGCTGCTTCATACAAAGCATCATATTCCGTTCCAGACCTGAGATTTTCAAAGCCCTCCTTGATTGCTACATCTTCCATCGAGGAAATCCAAAGCCGCTCAAACGGCTTTCTGCACCCGGCTTTGTGGTACACCAACCGAAAGATCAGCTCGCCCTCACGACCGGCATCTGTTGCACACACAAGACTCGCAACATCTTCTCTGGCCATGAGCTTTTTCAGAATCCCAAACTGTTTTTTCGTACCGGCAGAAACCTCATACTGCCAGTCCATCGGGAAGATAGGAAGGTCTGCATAAGCCCATTTGCTGTACTTCGCATCATAGACTTCCGGCTGTGCCAGCTCCACCAAATGCCCTACACACCAGCTGACCACATATCCGTTTCCCTCTAAGTAGCCATCCTCACGCTTGGCAGCACCTAACACTTTGGCAATACTCTGTGCAACCGAAGGCTTTTCAGCCAAAACTAATTTCATTTGCATCTGCTCCTTTCACAAAAAAATAAGCAGCCACACACCGTAGTGCATGACTGCTATGTAAAAAGTTCGGAAAGGATTTTTGCAACCTGATACAATTTTCTGTTCTACAATCTCCGTCATAATAAAAATATCTCCATCATTTCAAAAGAGAATGACGGAGATATTTCACCTTGCTTATTCTTGTAGCAACCAATCGGCTATATCGTGAATTTCGATTCCTTCATAG
>DXUR01000130.1 GCA_019417795.1 Clostridiales bacterium
GTACTTTTGCAATCAGCAAAAGATAAATGGGGCCAGCAAGCAGCCCACCTCCTGCTGGCATGAAAAAAGTAAGTACAGGATTCGTTGCAAAAAAGACACCGCCCACCAATACAAAAACAAATAACAGTGCAGTAAAAATACCTGTTGTTACAAGGTCTTTCACTGTCAGACCTTTGTTCATAGAATTTACTTGATTACTCATTTTGACCTCCTACCTTTCATTGTCTTGACTCGACAAGTGGTTTGTGATATTCTTCGGTTAGATAGTTCTAACCACTGTCTAATACAATACGCATTTATCGAACAACATTCAATAGGTCCCGGCGATGTTCGTCTGTTCCTTTCAATAGTTCGTCTAATCGTTGCAAAAAGGAGGCGGTCTGTTTTCATGTCTGAAATTATTGACCAGTTTTATACACCGTTGCTGATTGAACACGGTTTTATCCATGACCCAGACAACCAGCAATATGGGGCATTAGGTGACTGCTGGAAACTTTCTCCCGAAGTTGGAGAAGGCTCCTACTGGACTTATGGACAGAAAGACCTATATGATATTAAAATCCACAACTTTTCCTTCCACGAAGATTTCATGTTGGAATGTTCCCTGCCGGAATGTCTGAGTATCACTCGGTATGACTCTATTTCCGGGGAGGAATTATCTCCATACCGTAGGCTGTCTGCCGGTTGTATCAAAACATTTATTGGAGGCTACGCTCCATACAAGGCTTTGATACATAAAAATATTCCAATCCGTTCGGTTGGGATTGAGATTGCACCGGCATATTATGAGGACTACCTGAAAAAACTGTACCCAGAGGCACAGATCAATCCTGTGGATGCATTTCGGAAGATCGACCAAACTTCCGACTTTCCAGAAATGTCACGGTTACTCACAGAAATCAAAGACTATCGCGGGGAAGGGATTGCCGCAAAACTTTTTTATGAGGGTAAAGTCGCAGAAGCTGTTTCAATGGTGGTGGAATATCAGAAGAAACATCCTGATAAACCAGCCCATAAGCTCTCTCAACAGGATATTGAAAATCTCCAAATAGTTGCCGCTTATCTTAGCGATCACTATGCTTTTGATATTCCTCTGGAACGGCTAACACAGATTGCCTGCATGGGAACAACAAAGCTCAAAAGCTGTTTTAAGAAATACTACGACTGCACCATCACGGAATATGTTCAACAGCGGCGCATGAGCCAAGCAGAATATCTGCTGGCATATACAGAGCTGACAGTCGGGCAAGTTGCCCAAACAGTAGGCTATTCCACTTCAAGCCGATTTGCAGAATTATTCCGAAAAAGCACGGGATTGTTGCCATTAGAGTACAGAAAAAACGCACAGCGAAAGTAAAATGAGCGCCAGGGGGAACTCTGGCGCTCACATGATTATTGAAATATCAACTCTTGAAAAATAGTTTCCTCCACCTGCACTTTCAGCGTGTTCATCAGCCCCACCCAGCGCATGGGGTCACGGGCTTTCAGTTCCTCGGTGACGCCTGCCGCCCCCATCATGCGGAATAGCGAGAAAGGTGGTTATTCCAAAATTATCTTGAATTCGGGGATAATACTGGCAAGCAATGCAAAGTGGTACCCACTTTGCGAAAACAAGCGGATTCCGTTTACACGGAGCCCGCCTGTTTCATGCTTGTTGGGGCGCTGCCCCAATCCCCGCAGAACACAAGTTTTGTGTTCTGGAACGATGGATAAATCCATCGGCTGCGCGATTTTTCAAATCGCTTGTGGGCGGGCAGCTCAGCGCTGCTCCGCCTCTTTTTCCCGTCGTTCATTCGCTTCCTCCTGCTCCTTATCCAACTCCAGAATACGGTCGATATTGGCCTTGGCCGTCAGCAGCTCTTTCATTTCCTCACGGGCTTTTCGGTAGTCGGCGTAGGCCGCTTTCTTCTCCGCCAGCAGCTCGGCGTACTCGGTATTCAGCGCCTTGATGGTGGGCAGCTTCTTGAAGCCCAGTCCATCAAAATAGTTCTTTGCGGCCTTGTGGATCGTGATCTCGCTTTCATGCTCCGCAAGAAATTTCTTGGAGTACCCGGTCTTGCGATAGGCAACGTAGGTATCGCGGGTCTTGGCGTAATTGACAATATGCTCCCGCAGCACCGCAATCTCGGCCATGCGTGTTTCCGCAGCCTTGATCCTTGCGGAAAGCTCGTTGAAGTGAGCGGACGCTTCCGCCGCTTGCTCTGAGAGAACAGCGTAATCTAAAAGCTCATGGTCTTGCAGATAGGCCACCGTCTGCGCCATCTGTTTCAGGTTGAACAACGTTGCCCAACGCGCATAACCGGCACCTTTGCCCGCGCGTAATTTGGCCTGGATGTCCACCAGAAGATTCCCGCTGCGCTTTTCCGGTTTGACCGGTGCGGCGGCGTTCTTTCGTGGTGTATGCGCCTTTTCACCTGCAATCACCGCGCGGAGATCTGCGGGAGTATAACCGTCACCGAGGGTATCCATGCGAATGGACTTTTTCTGTTCGCCGCCTAACAGGGACGGGACTTTCTTGCCCTTGACCTCATACCCGGCCTGCCGCAGCAGCTCCAGCAGCGCTTCAAAACTGTCGGGCTTTTGTGTCAGCGCATCGTCAATGGCCGCGCAGATTCGCTCCCGGTGGGAGGGCTTCTTTTTGTCGCCCAGCCACTTGTTGTAGCTCTTGCCGTGGCGCTTCGGATTCTCCACGATGGAGTAGCCGTTCTCGATGCAGATGGTATCGTTGAGCCGCCGCACGGCGCGGCTGCTACCCCAAAAGTTTCTGAATTTCCGGGTCTGGCTGAGTGCGGTGGAGTTCCAGATCACATGATTGTGAATATGGGCTTTGTCGATATGGGTGCAGACGATATAGGCGTGATTGCCCTTGGTGAAGCGCTTGGCCAGCTCACAGCCCAAACGGTTCGCGTCCTCCGGTGTGATCTCTCCGGGGACAAAGGACTGCCGCAGATGGTAGGCAATCACATCATCCTCGCCGCGCACTCTGCCGGTCTTTTGGATGTACTGATTCTTGGTGAAAAGAAACTCGGCGTCGGCGATCCGGCTGTCGCATTGCCAGCTCGTAATCAGCCTGCCGCCGTCCGTCTTTTGCGGATTTTCGGTGTAGTCGATGATGGCGCTGATGGCCTGTCCCACCGTGCGGCCTTTGCCGGTGTGGAGAGGCATCAGGCGTGTGGTTGCCATGTTGGACACCTCCTTGAAAAGTAAAACGGCCTGCCGTAGCAGACCGTTTGAAGTGTATGATGTGTAACATGAAAGGTGAGATGAAATTTTTAATACTGCTTATTTTATCAGTTCATGAATGGCCTTCACAATCGTAAGTCCATAGTCAACAAGGAAGGTCTTTTGCTCTTCGGAATATGTCTTCCTTTCTGCTATTGCTTCGTCTGTGCAATGTCTAAAACACTGCATTTGCTTTCTGTAGTTTTTTACTATCGTATCGTCAATGAACCCACAACACACTTTTTCATATTCTGGCGTAATAAATTTTCCATCTTGCTTCAACATATTTTCAATAAGATTTGCAATCTCAGCAATTTTCTCGTCTGTATGCATACAGTTGAAAGACGCCTGTCTGGTAGAGATTTCGATGAATTTTTGGTTTATAGAATCGCTCACCTCAATGTTGCAAGACTTTTGCATAAATGTCAGCTCCGCAACAAAGGCTCTTCTGGTTGCATAGCGGACGGTTCCATTATCGTCTCCACCCAGTGCGATAATTCGGTTCCTAATTTCTCCGTATGTGAAGTCAGCCGGTTCAGCAGGTGGTCTTGCTAATATTCTGGGAAATTCTTTTATCTCATAGCCAAGTGTATTCAGATAATATGTTATTAGATAAAACCAACATTTGTTTTCCGGTGAAAAATTAACATCAGGCTGGCACAGCTCTTTGAATTTGGTGATTGCTTCTTCGACATCATAAATCTCGAATTGGTAATCCTGAGTTTCTTCTTCGCCTGTGAAGAGGTTGTATGTATAGTTCACTTTTTTTACGGAATTCAGAAAGCGATGATGATATTCAGATTCCTTTATATTTTGAAAATAGAACTCTTTTAAGTCCATCAAAGCATCCCCTTATCTTCAAAGATTTCAATTTGCTGAATGTTTACTACTGCGCCAGCCGATAAAGGCTGCGGATGGATTCCATGACCGTATGCCACGACAGGTCGGCAGCATAGGAAAACTTCTTCTGATAAGCCCGCCACAGCTTTTCCATGTTTGGGTCGGCCTCAACTTCATCAAAGGCCGCAGGCGCGTCGGCAAGATACTTCTCTGTACCGCGTTTCCTGGCCGTTGCAATGAGCGCCGCACGGAGATCGGCTGGGATGATGCTCTGGCCGTGGAGCTGGCTCAGAATGTGCAGATCATAGAAATCTCTCATGCGGGTGTTGGTGGTGGCGCGGGACACGACGGTTTCCAGCTTTTCGGCCAGAACGGTTTCCAGATTGTACGCCCAAATTTCGATGGAGCGATCCTCCAACATCAGCTTAAAGCTGTAACGCACCTCGTGGGGCGTGATGGCGTCGCCGGTGGAAATGTCGATCTTGAGCGGCGTTATCACACCGTCAAACTCCGTTTCCATGCTGACACGGATGCCCGGATACTCGGCCTCGTCCATGATCTCGGAAATGCGCTTCAACCGGAACTCCACGCCATCGTCCACCGGTACGGAGATGATGGAGGCAATCATATTCTCTACTTCTTCGATGCCGACCGTCGCACCCTTTACGGTCGCGTCAATGTCCATCGTTGAGCGGGCGTCAAGGCCGACCATGGCAGCCACCAGCATCCCGCCTTTAAGGATAAACTTGTCCCGATATTCCGAAAGAGAAATGCGCTCCAGAAAGCGCTCCATCATGTAATTGCGCATCAGGATTTGCGCATCTGCGGATTTGTCCTTGGAGAGATTGCGTATCAGGTCTTTGAGCTGCCGTGCAGTCTTAATCATAGGAGTACCTCCAAATACTGCCGAAGCAGTTTTTCAACACGGAACATCTGCGCATAGCGCATCAGCTTCCGCAAGTCCTTGTCTTTTCGTTTTGCGTATTGCTTGAGTGCATCCTGAAAGGTCTGCATCTCGATTCCACTGCGGCTGCGGATCAGATCGCAGATCGTGCGCTCCATATCATAGACGGGAACCGGGTTGCCAAAGGGCGTGTTCATCGTGACGATCCCCACATCATGCAATTCTTTCTTGATGGTATAGACCTTGATGCCGTCTGCTTGCAGGCTGGCAGGATTGTAGCCGGTCTTGACCGTGATGGAATACGGATTCGGCTCCCGGTCGGTCAGGTCATGGAAAAACAGCGCGCTCTCATGGGAGAATACAGCCTGCGCACAGCGAAGGTGCAGCAGGTACATGGCGTCCGTCCATGCGTCAGGCGAAACATAAATGCCATGCGCGGCCTGCTCTACGCCGCGCTGCTTGGCGTAGGCGTAAAACGTGGACTTGGCAATACCGATTTCCAAAACCTGCGCGGTTTTGACGATCCCATTGTTTTGCTGAAAAAGCAGATCAAGCCGGTCGTAGGCGGTCATGTTATCACTTCCTTTTTGCTAATATTATATCCGAAATTAGCAAGAAAGTAAACAACGATTTTAGAAAAGCAAGCCGAGGCGTTCGCCCCGGCTTGCGCTTTAACTATGAATGAAGTTTTTCATGGCAGAGTTCACGTCTTGCAGCTTGCCAAGCCCCTGCACAGCCAGCATCGGAAGCCCCATCGGGCTGATCAGAAACGCCAGCATAAGGAGGATGATGCCGTTCTTTACGGAGTAGGTAATCAGCACGGCGAAAGCCAGCAGGGAGAGCAGTCCGCTTGCCAGTTTGAACACGAAGCTGGAACAGGACAGCAGCCCCGCGCACAGCCAAACGAACAGGGACAGGATAAGCGACAGCGGCGCAAAGAGAATTTTCAGGATGAACATTTTGCGGCCTCCTTTTCACAAAGTGCGGTCAGCGCGTTTTGCTCCTCAATGATCTGCGCTTCTTCCTTTTCGGTCAAATCACGATCACCGCCCGTGATCTCCAGCTCGCGGAAGCTCTCATAAGCGTTCAACAGAGAGTCCCGCAGCGCTTCGGGCGTAGGGCAATAGTCTACGGTGTTCCAGTCCTGACGGTGGTTGTCAAAACCCATGACCGTGTAGCCTCTGCTGGTTAGGACAACTTCAAAATCCGTATCGCGGTTGAGGTAGTCGGAAAATACCTTCAGCACAATTTCGTTTGTCAGCATACGTTCCGCAGCTCCTTTCCAAGCGGTCAAATCTTTTTCTGATATTAGAATACTTTGCTCATTGGTGTTTTGCAAGGATGCGGCAAAGTCATACGAATAGTTTTCGCCTTTTGCCCGACATCTAACCATATCACAGAATCTCGCTTTAGTACAGCTACCTGAACTAATTTTCTCCAGATGGGAAATATAATGTTGGTACAGTTACAGGGACGGGAGGTGTGGTACTTGCAGTTGAATGAAGCCGTCAGCAGGCGTTTGGTTGAGCTGATGCAGGAGCGGGGCATGACGCAGTATCAGCTTTATATGAAAAGCGGCGTACCGAAGTCCACCATCGGTAATCTTGTGAACTGCGCATACCCGTCTATGAAGCTGCGGATCATCCACGAGCTTTGTCAGGGATTGGAGATCGACCTGAGCAGCTTTTTTGCCTCACCGTTATTCGATGAAAATAATCTGGAACCGTAGAAGCTCCGATGCTGTTTTGCGTCGGGGCTTTTGCTTTTGTACGGGCAGGGGCGGCGGTTATTCCGCCGCCCCTGCGACTTATTTCAGCGCCGCCAGCGAGGAAACGATTTTCTCCGCCGCCGTCCATATCCGCTCCTGATTTTGCTGAATGTCCTTCAGATCGGCCTCATAGATACGTCCCGTCTCGTGGGCGCGGCGGGTGAGCTGATTGAGGTTGTTGCTGGAATACCGAA
This sequence comes from Clostridiales bacterium, assembly GCA_019417795.1. The sequence continues at coordinate 6,929 of DXUR01000130.1, forward strand.
GCAGGGACACCAGCTCCCGCAGCTCCGGGAGATCGAGCTTTACTA
>DXUR01000131.1 GCA_019417795.1 Clostridiales bacterium
AACCATATAACCGTCTTTGATGAAACTATTTTTGTTTCATCGATGACATTGTACCTGCAAGCAATGTCTTTGTATATACAAAGACATTGCTTGCAAGAGCTTGTTGGGCGCAGCCCAAACCCGGCGTTCTGCATCCGCTGGATGCAGGCTGCGCATTTGTGCCAAATGCTCTTTCAGCACTCCGCAGGAGTGCGCAGCCATCACGGAAGCGTGATGTTCACAGGGATTGGGATTGCACCCCAACAAGCAGAACACGCACGGCAAATTTGCAATGCCGTGCGTGTTCTGGCCTTTGTGCGCACAAAGGCACTGCTTGCAGATGCAAATTAGCTCAACAGATTTATTTCATCATCTCTCGGATTTTTTCCAGAATCCTCTGATCAGCCGGGAGCCACTGTACGGAATCCAGTTCGTCTTTTGTCAACCAGCGTGCGGCTTCGGCTTCTTTCAAAATAAGGTCGCCAGAGAGAACCACGCACCAGAAGCAGTCCATCGAAAGATGAAATGTCGGATAGTTGTATTCAATGGTTCCAATCTTATCATGTACCGCGATTTCAGTGTCCAGCTCTTCCTCAATTTCTCGTTTCAGCGCCTGCTGTGGAGTCTCGCCCGGTTCGATTTTGCCGCCCGGAAATTCCCACTGCCCTTTATAGTCGCCATAGCCGCGGGCGGTGGCATAAATTCTGTGTTTGGTCTGGATGGAGTCGCAGATGACAGCTGCGACAACGCGAATCATTTTCATGAAAATCTCCTGAATTATTTTTCATAATAGAGTGGACAACCCAGCTTTTTCAACTTGGATTCGATTGCGCCTGTAGAACGTTTTAGGATGATAGAAATTCGGTTGACACTATTTCCCTGCTGGTGGAGCCGCAACAATTCACGTTCTTCTTTTTGTGACCATGCTGTTCCAGCGCGAGAATAACGCTCTGCCTTTTTGTTTCGAGGAAGAGACTTCAGATATTCAGCGGTAGATTCAATAGAGCAATGTTCCAATACAATCTTTAATGCTTCTTGAATTTCTTCCTGAGCACAACTATCATTTTCAGACAGAATCCAACCGGTTAAAGGATCAATACCTTTTGCAAGAGTTTCAATTATGGTGCGAGCCAGCATATCGTCCATAGTATGTTACCCCACGATCAGTTTGTTGGTCTTTTTGAGGAACCGTGCCGGAATGGGACGGTCGAGCTTCCATGTGATGTTCATGGGGCGGGAACCCTCATGCCGGACATAATTCACGGTGCCAAGATAGGTGTAAGCGGCGGCACCGCCGAAACGGGAATCCGCTTTGAACTCCCGGACAAACAGCAACACACGGCTTCCTTTCTCCCGGTGATGGATGTATCGCTGACCAGTGGCAGAATTTTCAGCTGTGGTGCTCTGGCTCTGCCAGTGGAACAGGTTCTCGTTGATGGAATAATCGTTGTACATGGTGGTGGGCGAATAATCCTTGTCGGCTTTGTTCAGGGTCACAAAGAACACATCCAACTGCTTTTCCGGCAGCCACTTCACACCTTCACGAACGGTAGATGGTTTCAGGAAATCCAGTGCTACCAACAGCTGGTCGCGGGTGTAGGTGCAGTGCAGGTCGAGCGGGCAGTCAAAGCCCACGTCCACCGGTTCATCAATAAAATCAATGCGGTCATACTGGTATTGTAGAAGGGTCTGCAATTCGCCCAACAAAATTGGGCTGTCCGAAAGTGCATACAGATCGTCAAGTACGTCCTCGCGGTTCCAATCTTCTGCCGCTTTGCCCCAGACAGTCACATAGAACATTTGCAGCATCCGCTGTTCAACAGGCGGCAGGTCTGCAAAATCCGTGTTGTCCAGCTTTGGCAGAAGGTCCAGCAAAAAACGAATCCACCGACGGGAATCCACAACCACAAAGCGTGCAAAGGCTTTGGTCAGGGTCTCTTCGAGCGGCTCCGCAAAATCATCTACAACCCCCGCACGGACGCACAGCCGTGCAAAGCAGAGCTTTTTACTGTAGAGCGCCCGCGGGTCAAGATGATAGTAATCGAAAAAATTTCCAAGGGTCAGCGGTAGGCCGGTGTCCTCAGTGAAAGAGGCAGCGCGTGCCACAAGGCCGGAGGTGCGGTCGTAGGAGGCGCTGATGTTGTCCAGCACATATTTCGCCGCAATCTTTTCCAACTGGATATAGCAACCCTTGGGAGCGGAGACAAAGCCCTCTTTGATCTCCCGGCTGACGCTGTGGGTGGTGTTGGAGAGCAGGGCGGCAAACTTTTCCTCGAAATTATACTTCTTGTTCGCCTGCCCGATGAAGTCCAATACGGTCAAGCATTCCTTGTTTTCGGCCAGACGCAGGCCACGGCCCAGCTGCTGCAAAAACACGGTCAGCGACTCAGTAGGGCGCAGGAACAGTACGGTGTTGACTTCCGGGATGTCTACGCCTTCGTTATAGATGTCCACCACAAAGATGAAACGAATTTCCCCGGAAACGAGCCGTTGTTTGGCGGTGCTCCGCTCCTCGTCGGAAGAATCCCCGGTCAGTGCCATGGACGGGATGCCGTGGGTGTTGAAATAATTTGCCATGAACCGGGCGTGCTCGATGGAGACGCAGAACCCAAGACCCTTTACTTCATCGATATCGGTGACGTATTTCAAGATGGAGTTCACCACAAGGTCGGCACGGCGCTGTGCCACCATGCCGCTGAAGGTGTACAGGTTGGACAGTTCGGCCTTGTCATAACCGCCGGTGCGCCATTTCAGGCTGCTCAAATCGGCCGTGTCGGTCACTCCGAAATATTGGAATGGACACAGTAGCTTCCGGTCGATGGCTTCCGGCAGGCGAATCTCGGCGGCAATGCGTCCGCCGAAATAGTCCAGGACGCTTTTTCCGTCCATGCGTTCCGGGGTAGCGGTCAGACCCAGCAAAATCTGCGGCCGGTAATACTCCAACAACTTCTGATAAGTTGGCGCCGCGGCATGGTGGAACTCGTCCACCACGATGTAATCATAAAAAGCAGCCCCGGCTTTGGCCGTGAAATCCTGTGAATTGAAGGTCTGGATGGAGATGAACAGGTGGTCGATGCTGTCCGCCTTGTAATTGCCGACCAACAGCTCGCCGAAATTGGCATCCTTCAGCACGGCACGGAAGGTGTACAGGCTCTGTTTCAGGATTTCTTCCCGGTGTGCCACGAACAGCAGGCGGCAGGGCAGGCCGGGACGCTGTTTGCAGAACCGTTTGTAGTCCAGCGCAGAGATGACCGTCTTACCGGTGCCGGTGGCGGCCACCACCAGATTGCGGGTGTGCCCACGCACAGCGCGCTCCGCTTCCAGCTTGTCCAGAATTTCCTGCTGATAAGAATAGGGCTGGATGTCCAGCGTGTAAATGCCGCTGTGGTCGGTCTCACTGTACTTTTCGGCTTTCAGAGCACGGGTCAGACGCTCCCGCTGGCCTTCGTCGTAGTATTCAAACTCGCCAGCATTCCAGTAGCTTTCAAAGGTGGCGGCGATCTTGTCAATGGTCTCCGGCAGGTCTTTCTTCGTCACTTTCACGTTCCATTCCAGCCCACTGGAAATGGCCGCGTTGGACAGGTTGGATGAGCCGACATAGGCCGTTGTAAAGCCCGTGTCCCGGTAGAACACATAGGTCTTGGCGTGGAGCCGGGTACGCTTAGTGTCATAGCTGACCTTGATTTTCGTGTTGGGCAGTTGGCGCAGCTCCTCGATAGCCTTTACATCGGTGGCACCCATGTAGGAGGTGGTGATGATGCGCAGTTCGCCGCCGTTCTGGGTGAACTGCCGCAGCTCGTCCATGAGAAGGCGCAGGCCGCTCCACTTGATAAAGGACACCAGCATGTCAATGCGGTCGGCGGACACGATCTCCTTTTTCAGTTCAGTGTACATCTGCGGCTCGTGGATGGCACCGGTAAACAGGGAGCTTTGTGCCAGAGACGTTTCCGGCCGCTCGATGTCCTTGGCAGCTTTTCCGGCGGCAAGGAAGGGGTCGCTTTCCCGTAAAAGCGCAAGAAGCTGCTCTGCCCGCTGGTCAACGCCCAGCGCGGCAAAGTCAGCTTCTTTGGTGGTCGTCTGGATGGTGCTTACGATCTGGTTCGCCAGCTCAATTTGCGCTTCGATGCCGCCGCCATTGTCCTGTACGTTATCAAGGCCCTTCTGCACCACCTCGGTCAGATACTGCGCCAGCACCTTGGACGCCTCTGCCGTGTCGATGGGCGCAGTGGATTTGCGGGCTTCCGGGATCTCCGAAAGCTCACTCTCCAGAGCGTTGTTGATGACCTGTTCGTACAGTCCGGGGTGAAGCATGATGACACTTCCTTGTAGTTTTCTTCTATTATAACGCGGACAAAAGCTCTATTCAATGCTCACGATACGGATGAAACATTGCCGGATCACTCAAAAGCACAATAAACAGGCAGGTTGCTGACATATTTCTATACTAATCTCTGGAAAGAAGTCAGAAAGGTGTAGCTGTGGTCTCTGCTGTGTAGATGGCGGTAAGGACTACTTGCGGCGTGTCATCAGGACCACAGAAGGCGGCAAATATGAGGACTACTGCGAAGAGCTTTCAGAGTGGGTGGAAGTTCCTGACCCGGACGATGATGACTGAACTCAAATGAACAAGACCCACAGATTGGGATGAGCATCCAATCTGTGGGTCTTGTTGTATCCATTTGCTGATACTTATTGATACCAATTGGTATCAATATACTGACAACCAACAAAAAGTCAAGTAAATAGGGCTGCTTTAGCCCTTACTCAATGCGGATTCTCTTAAAATTGGCCGTATTTTAAAGGAAAGATGGAACGATTAAGGGATTACTTCAACCGTAGGTACACAGTTGATTTGCCTGCTCCCTCGCGTTTCAACTCGCCGCTTTCAACGAGCTTCCGCAGGGAGCCCTCAATGGAACTGAGGCTCAGCGAAGGGCAGAGTTCCCGGATATCCTGCTTGGTAAAGCGTCCGATCTTGTTCTTCGTGGCATTCCGAACAACTTCAATGGCGGGAAGTTTTGTTTCCACGAGGGCAAAGCGCTCTTCAAAATCGCGGTATGCAGAGAGAATGGTTCCCAAAATATATTTGATGAATGGAACAACATCCTCTGTGCCCTCGTACCATCCGGTTTGTGCCTGTGCAAGAGCTGAATAGTAGAGGTCTTTGTCCTTGGCAATCTTGGCTTCAAGTGAGATGTATTTCCCAACGTAGAAACCGTTTTGATACAGCATCAGGGTTGTGAGAAGTCGGCTCATTCTGCCATTGCCATCGTTAAAAGGGTGAATACAGAGAAAATCATGGATAAACACAGGGATTGCGATCAATGGCTCTACTTCAAAGTTCCCGATCACACGGTTGTATTCTTCGCAGATTCGGTCAAGAGCCGCTGGCGTTTCGTAAGGAGCCAATGGGGTGAAAAGAACTTCGCTATGTCCATCGGGATAGGTTGCGCTGATATAATTCTGTACGTTCTTCGTCCGTCCTGCGACGGGGTTGTTCATGTGGCTGTACAAAACCTTATGCAGCTGCAAAATATAATTCTGCGTAATCGGAATCACATCAAAATTTTCATGAATGAGGTTCAGGACATCACGGTAGCCTGCAATCTCTTGTTCATCACGGTTGCGCGGCGTCGTTTTTTCCTCCACAAGCTGCTTGATTCGGGTGCTGGTGGTCACGATTCCCTCGATGGCATTGGATGCTTCGGTGCTTTGCACCTTTGCAATCTCCACCAGACGTTCCAGCTCTTCAGGACGCTGCTTCAAGTAAAGTTCCTGCTTACCCGCTTCTTTATAGATTGCAGCAATATAGCCGAGAATCTCGGAATCCCATTTTTGCTCTTTGATTTTGGAGTAATTGAATGCTCTCATGCCCTTACCACCCTCTCTTTCCCTTAAAATATACTACATTTTAAGGGAAAAGCAAGACGATTAAGGGATTCTGCTCTAAAAAAGTTGGACACTCGAGAAGAACAAGCATATACGGCAGCAATGCCGCCTTAAAGTGAAAAGGCGGTGGTTTTTGCCCTAACAATGATATAAATGATATTAATTGGTGTCAGCTGACTTCTGATATTCAGCCATGATTTTTCTTGCCCTGCCGTGGGTGGTGTCGTCAAAAGTTTCATCTTCGCTGAAGCGCAGCCAGAAAGGGTCTTCCATCAGGCAGGCATTGGTGCGCTTGACAATTTCCCATGCGTTGTAGTCGGGCAGTCTCATCATCTCCAGAATCTCTTTGCAATCCATCCGATTTCGGGGAAAATGCGTTTCTTTGCCCAGACGACTACATCGACCAGCGGCACCTTGCGGCTGTTTCCAATAAAAAGGTTCAAGGGCAGGTCGTACTGTAGCACGCCCTCATTGACGCAGAGATACTGCCCATCTTCGCTCAGATGAGCGATTTCCCGTTTATCTAACATCAGTTTCAGGTAAGCCATATTTATACGCTCCTTAATAATTCTTTCTTCATGTGAGGAATCGCCCCATACCGGCCTTGCAGATAGCCTTTGGCGATATTCTCACCTTTCCGGGGAGAAAACTCGGTCAGGGCATAAATATCGGTCTGCATGGTCTTTTCGTTCTTCTCTGCAAACCAGATCTGGTCTCGGCGCAGCAGGGTCAGGTCAAGAAGGCCAGTATCATGGGTGGTGAAGATAAGCTGGGCGTGGTTCGTATTGATGGCAGCATCCTGCACCATCTCGATCAGATGCCGGGTCAGAAGCGGGTGCATACTGGATTCGATCTCGTCTACGACCAGCACGGCCCCGGATTCCAGAGCGGCCAGCCACATCCCAATGCGGGAGAAGAACCGCTGTGTGCCGACCGATTCCAGCCCCAGAGAAAGCCAGAATCCCTTGGGAGCACCGTCCCCGGAATCCAGCGTGTGCAGGGCAGAGATGATGGGTTCGTCCTTGGAGCCGGTAATGCGGATGTCTTTGATGCCGAGGTCTGCATACAGCATTTCATGCAGGATACGGCTCTTTTC
>DXUR01000132.1 GCA_019417795.1 Clostridiales bacterium
CGCAGACATTTTTACGTACCTCCTAAATTTTGTTCTCGTTTGTTTTTTCTCCGGTTACTATACTTACAGAAAAGAACTGCGTTTTGCTAACCGTCTGTTTAATTATCCCAAATATCGTTGATATCAAAGGAAATGCGAACGTGCCCATCGACGGCAGAAATCACTATACCGTCAGCCTTATTCATGATGGCCGTAAGAGCTGCCGTTTCTTCCTTGTTCAGGGTAGCGGCAGGGGAGAAGTCCAGCCAGAGAATGGCGTGCTTCTCTTTCGTGTTCGGGTCATACCCGTCGATCATCTGCACGTCATCGCACATATTCATAAACTCCACCAGGTCGCTTTTGACAGCCTGGTAGAGCTTGACCTTGGAAAAGTTAGCACGTGTTCCGTTGAAGTTTTCGTTACGGTCGTGCATCTCTGCGATCTCTTCAGGGGTGTAGTTTACGCGCATCCTTTCTTCCTCCTCAACTCCATGTACTCGGGGTAACTCACCCCCATCAACTCGGCGGCGGCATGAAGCGCCTGCTTCTTATCTCCCAACGGGCCAGCAGGCACCTTGGGAGTCTCGATCTTGTGGGGGGTACCAGCGGGAACTGCCCTTCTGCTTGGACACATCATAAGTAATGCTCATATGTTCCTCCTTATAAAAATGGTTTCTTACCAAACAGCACGCCAGCCGGGAGACTTGACCAGCTCATCCAGCTCGGCCTCTTTCTGGTCTGCCGCTTCCTGTTCCCCCTCGTCCGGGAAGTCGGAAACATCCAGATCATACACATCAACGCCCACATCAGCGTTAGAATGAACCTCTTGTATCAAGCCACCAGCAACACGAACGGCCACCTGCACATCCAGCTCCTTCTCCTCAATCCGCCAGTTGGTAGAATCGGGATCATTGCGGATAACTGCGGTATCCTCGCCACACTCGCATTCCTGGTCGTCGGTCAGGTTTTCAGCATCAACATTCCAGAATGGAAGCTCGGCCTTAAACTGCTTGCGCATCTCGGCCCGCGCTGCTTCCTTATCCAGAAACAGCTGGACGGTGGACTGATTGCTCGCGTCGGTATCCTGCTCGTTTATCAGCACAAAAACCTTCATCATTTGTTAGCTCTCCTCTCAGCACGGTTATTGATATATTCCATCACGGCCTCGTATAGCTTGGGGGACGCGGTGAAAAGAAAGACATCGTACATGGGATTGTCCCGGTCGGGAGCTACCTTGTAAGGGGTGAAACCCTTCTCAATCAAGAAGCTACACATTCTGGCCCGCTTGCATACATAGGTCTTCTGCTCGTTGGCGTTGTTCATCTCTTCAAGTCCTTTCAAAAAGTTGTTTAGAATTGCTTCACTATAATTACAGAGCCAGGGCGAGTTTTGCTAACCTCTAAAATAAAAAGCCCGCCGTTTTTACGGCGGGCAATCTATTAGGCCACGACAGATTTCAAACGGGCACGGGAGTTAGAGGCCAAATCATACCATGCTTCTCCGTTAGAGAACCGGGCGGTGCAAACGTACTCCTGGAACCCGTACTCCTTGCCCAGTGCGGCCAGCTTGCGGTTGATCTTCCGAATTTCAGCCTCATACTTCCGATAGGCCACACTCCGGCAGCAATCGAAGTAATAGTGGCAGTCATCGTTGGTGTAATCCTTATCTTCAGTCAGGTCGTGTTCGACCTCCACGTAGAACTGAACGCCGGTATAGTATCCGCTTCTGAGCGTGATCTTGTGGAACATCAGCCCATAGTTGAAACTGTCCAACACCGCACCGATGATCTTGTTGTCATCGTAGGCCGCACACTCATCAAAATACTGATAGTCTTCCAGCTCGTTGCATTCACAGAAGTCACACTCCGTAGCGTCCGCGCTCATGATCGCTCCGCATTCCGGGCAGCGCTTGGCGTCCTCATTGTAGTCCTTGGCGAACAAAGGGAAGTCCCTCATGGTACAGAAATTAGCAGCGCTCATTTTGTCATCCTCCTTAAAGTTGGTTGCTTGTGCTTGTACTATAATTACAGATAGCCTCCCAGTTTTGCTAACCGGGAGGCTACTTTTTTATTTGCCGTCATCAAATTCCTCGGCGTCGATCTCGTTGGAGATGGAAAACACTTCATAGGCGGCTTCATTCAGGCGTCCGATAGATGCAGTTGCGTGCGACTCGCGGTTTTTGATTGCGTCCGCCTCAGCCTCCAGCAAGTCCTGGACAAAAGCCAGAGCCTCGCCCACATCAGCATCCACCACAATGGTGGTGCTATGCTTGGCCTTGATCTCATCGAACTTCTTTTTGCTCATGTACATTAAAACTCGTCCTCCTTCACAAGGATTTCCCCAATGGATACCTCTGCGACATAGTTGAAGTCCAGCTTTTCCAGCAGCCGCTTCATGACCTCGTGGCGACCATTTGCGCTCACGATATATCCACGAACTGAACCGTTGAATTGACGAACGACAACAGAATATCTTGGGCAAAAGTATTCATCTTCAAATTCTGCACGGCTTAATCCCTCTACCACATCTTTCCCGCAGGCTGGACACGCGGTAAAGGAATGACCCTCGATCTCTTCGTCGTGCAGTTTATCCGCCGAAAAATATGAACCGCAGGCTTCACAGGAGATAATATGTCCGTTGTTACACTCAGACGGGACACAATCGCAACAAACATGGTATTCATTGTCCATGCCCTCGTTGACAATGATACCTTCAAAATTTTCTTCATCGAAAGAACATCCGCAGATTTTGCAGGTTTTCATATTCAGCACCTCCACTATATTTACAGACCGTTTTGAAAAATTGCTAACCATAAAAATAAAAAAGGGAGAGGATCGCCCTCTCCCTGATATTTAGAAAAACTCAAACCCCGTGATGACCAGCAACACATTGAATAGCACACGATGATAGTCGCTGTTATAAGGATTCTCCGCCACAGCTTTGAGATAGTATAGAGCATCGGTCAGCTCGTTTTTTAACTGCCCGTCATCCGGCAGATTTGACAGCTCAACCAGCTTTTCCGCTATATCACAGCAGTCGTATTCCCACGGCCTATTGAATTGCTTGAGTTGATTCAGCTTATCCGTCCGTTCCATATATTATGCCTCACTTTCTACCAGGGCTTTCAATTCAGCCGGTGTATAGCTCTTGCTGTATGGTTTATTTCCGCCGCTGAGAACCAGACAGAATTTGCGGAACGTAACTCCGTTGATCTCTTCCAGCTCCTCCTCAAAGATACGATACCGAAAGTCCCCTCGCTTAGGTGTCGCCTTGTAGTGACTCAGCATAGCGGCCTGCGCCTGCTCAACCGTAGGGAAGTCGCCAACATTGACCGTCTTACCGGTTTTCGTAGACCGGGAAACATTGAAAATTCTCTCGCTCATCTTGGCATCTCCTCAGTAAATCAGAATCTGCTTAGAGAACAGCAACCACAGCCCCAGAGGAGCCAGCAGCACAACCGCCGTGCCGTCTCGATCTTCTACGGTCACGCCGGTGGAGCACATCCACAGCACCAGAGCACAGCAGGCCAGAACTCCCAGCCCCATCAGCCGCTGCTCGATTATCTTCTTGCGGTAATACCGCCGTTCATTTCTTGTCATTTGTGCTTGTCTCATTTTTTTATCGCCTCCTATTATATTTATAGACTGATTTACTTTGTTGCTAACCAAAAGAAAGAGGCGGAGAGAAAAATCTCTCCGCCTCTTTTTAGGCTACCACATCATTCTGAAGCTCGGCCATATGCTTGTTGGCTTCTTCCAGCAGGCGCTTTTCGTCCCACTCAGCAGTGAACTTTGCCAGCTCGTTCCAGTTGCGTTTCTGGTAGATGGTGTCGGTGATTTTTACCACGGCACCCAGGCCACGGCTGCACCACATACCCGGCGTGCTGCTCGGAGTCCACAGGGAAAGGGAAAGGCGCGGCATCATGCCGATAGTCTTCTGATAGAAACAGCCCAATCTCGGCTCCTCGCGCACCTCAGTCCATCCGATGTCAGCCTTCAGCACTTTGCCGTCCGGCAATTCGATGGAGCGCGTAGCCACCTTGTCATTCCATACGATGAAGCGCTCCAGATCAAGCCGGAACCCGTTGCTCAGTTTTGCGTTCCAGCGATTAACCTGCTCTCTCGTACATTGTGCCATTTTGTCTTCCTCCTTTATTCATTCGGACACTTCAAACGTAACCATATTCTGGTTGCCGTCGCCAGCCTCAAACTCGCCGCTCTTCTCATCCATCAGCGTAATACGGTTTACTGCCGTCAACAGGGCGTTACGGATAACCGCATCATCTTGGATACCATCCTTGCCGGTGGGCATACAGATTAAAAATTTCATAATCTTCTCCTTAATACTTGATCTCAATGCGCTTGTCTCCGGCTTCGATAGCCGCACGTAGCTTGCCAGAGATAACGTCCAGTTGTTCGGCCCGCAGGAGATACAGGGAACGTGCGGCCCCAGTTTCTACTGCACTCAGGGATTTCAACTGCTTCATTTCTGCTTCCAGCTCGTCGATCACCCATTTGATTTCAATTTTCGTGAACGCCTGCATTTTGTTCCTCCCTTACAGCAACAGGACTTTGCGTCCGTCAGATGTTATCCCGTACAAGGCACCGCCAACAGCATCAGCGGCCCGCCGTGCCTGCTCCAGGTTCGGTGTCTTTCCCATGTATTCCCCTTTCTCCGTGGGAGACTTTACGGGACGGTAAACCTCGAAGGAAACGTATTTGTTTTCCATCACTGCACCTCCTGGTATAATTACAGAAGGGGAGAACGATTTGCTAACCGCCCTCCCCAAATTTTATACTCCCATTCCTCTCTTGAATTTCTCATGGTCGATGACGCAGGTGATGGCGCTCATTGCGTCCAGATACTCCGCAGACTTATCAACCGCCTGCACGCCCTTCTTCTTATCCTCCAGATACTGGTCACGTGATTTATCAAACCACTGGCCGTAGATCATGACCACCATATCCCGGATATTCTGAAGCTCGATGTTGTTGCGCTTATCAATTTCCAGCACTTCGCAGATGGTCTTGGCCTCCTCGCCGGAGACGATACCCCGCACTTTCGGAGCGTATTTCTCCCTCAGCTCCTGGATGGCGTGAAAATCAGTTTTTGTTGTCATGTGTCATTCCTCCATTATTTTGACTTTCTACTTTAATTACAGAAAGAAGGGCAAATTTGCTAACTATGAAATAGTTAATCCTCTATAAACTCAGCGACCATTTTATTAGCTTCGGACAATGCTTCCCGCTCAGACCAGATACGCCCGTGAAGGCTATACTGTTTTGCGGCGTTGTGGTGGTCATCGTATGTCACAAAACAGGCTACAAGTGTCTGCTGATTTGAGAATGTCAGACGGAGCCGCCAGCACTCTCCGATGCTACATACGCCAATGCCGCCCTTCTCAAAGGTGAAAAGCATATTAGCGTTTTTATCAAAATACTTATAGAAACGATTATTGATTTGCTATAACATTTCAATTCCTCCTATCTTATTCACACCAGGGCTTTTTCCGCCCGGTACTGCTGAACCAGGGATAAACGCCGGACTCTCCGCGCTCATTGGAAAGGAATCGGGCCAGCCGCTTTTTGTCGTCCTCATTCATCCAGCAGGTATAATTCGGATTGTCCCAGCGCCCGTTATGGCGTTCCTTGCGTTGCATGGATTTGACAGCGGCCACCAGCAATTCCTGATTGATGTCCAGCATGGCGCAGATGTCGGCCAAAATGCTCCCGGTCGCTCCTGACTTTTCGGACAGCTCGCCCAGGCGGTATGCCTTGGAGCCATTGAGGGAAGGAATCCACAGGGGAGAGTCGGGAGCCAGCCCCAGCTCTTTTCTCACGTCCAGACTGTATTTTTTATAGTCCGCTTCAGCGTCCAGATAATCACAGACGACGGAAACCAACTTTTCGACATCATACATGATGATCCCCTCCTATCAATAGCCAGCGGCGCGGCCAAACTTGACGGCCTCTTCACCCTCTGCCAGCTCCCGGATATACTCGATCTTTCCGTTGGGGAGCTGCCACTGACGGATATAAAGGCGACCTCTGGCCCGTGCCTCGGTTTTATTCTTTACGGTGAAAACAGCTTCACCCGTGCCGCCGTCATCATCAGTGATACAAACTGCATAGCGTTTCATTCTTTCGACCTCCGTTAATTTACTTTGTTGCTTTTGGCATTGCCCCTTACACTATATTTACAGACGGTTTTTCAATCCTGCTAACCTAACCAGCAAAAAAAATGACGGGCCAGCTACCAGGCCAGCCCGTTTTTATCAGCCGTAAATCACTTCGCCGAAAATCGCATACTGCATGATACAGTCAGCGGAAACTCCGTCGTACTCGTCAAAGTCATCCGCGTTATGATCTTCCACGTACTTTTTCCAGCCGTTCAGAAGTTTTTCCATCGTCAGCTCGTGGTCTTTATCATCCTCTCGGTCGTACACGGTCAGCTTGCCGCCGCTCTCCAGAATCTCGGCCAGCACGTCCTCATAGCAGGGCTTCATGTCGGCCTTTTCTCTCTCCGTCAGCCGCTGCCGCGCCGCCTCGTAGCCCTTCTCATCGCTGCACAACTCGCCCCAGTAGTCAAAGCCGCCAGCCTCGCAGCACAGCACACAGTCCACGATGTTCTCCGTCGTGATCTTCAATTCCTTTTCGATCTTGAATGTGTGTTCCATCTTTCATTCCTCCCGACAAATAACGTGTCGAATTTGCAAAAGCTCCTCGACTGTCCCATCTCTTAAAATCTCGCGGTTTTTGGCCTCGATCTCTTTGGCCTCCGCTTCGGTGATTTTTTTATCGCCCAGGTAGTAGCACTTCAATGGATTTGACCACCTCCCACTATGATTACAGACTGTTCCGGTAATTTGCTAACCGTTCAGTAAAATTTTCCGAAAAAGAAAAGGCGGGCCAGGTTTTCCCAGCCCGCCGATCTGTTATGCAACCGCGATTTTCCCGCCGCCCTCTTTTTCGA
>DXUR01000133.1 GCA_019417795.1 Clostridiales bacterium
GCCGACATTCGGCAGTCCGACGATACCTAATTTCATAGTTTTCTCTATCTCCTTAAAAAGTCTTGATTTTCAATGGCTTCCGGAATCCGGCGCGTTTGGTTTACGCCATTTTTACGCCATTTTCGCATGGACTTATATGTTAGGAAACCCTGCCTGATTCGAATTGCCGCACAGCCTGATCCAAGGATTCGGATGTGACATGGACGTATCTGTCCATCGTTGTTTTGATGCTGGCATGACCCAGCAGTTTTTGCAGCACCTTCAGCTGCATACCGCTTTCGATTGCTCTTGTAGCATAGGTATGTCGCAGGGCGTGCATACAAAAGTGTTTGATCCCTGCTTCATCGCAGAGCTTATATAAGTGGGTATCATAGGAACTGTTCTTCGCTGGCTCTCCTGTTCGCCAGTTGATAAAAACAAGATCACGCATGACAAGCCGAGAAGAAACGCCCGTGCGCCGGTCTATGTAATCAAGCGTCTTGTCCAGCGTCGGGGACTCCTTCTGCTCCGGACGGCTGTCCCAAATACCTTTGAGGATTTCATAAGCCCGATCCGTCAACGGTATTGTACGATAGCTGTGCTGCGTTTTGGGAGGACCCGCACGCCAATACTGTTCACCGTGTCGAAACTCCAACGTTTTATTGACCGTGAGCGTGCGCTTTTCAAAGTCAATCGCGTCCCAAGTCAACCCGATCATCTCGCCGGTGCGCAAACCGGTTTCAAGAATCAGTGCGTATTGGTTGTAGCTGCGGGAGCGTTTCGCTGTTTCAAGAAACACACGCTGCTCGTCACGGGTGAGGAACTTAATATCGTCTGTTGCGCGAACCGGCTTTGTAAACCGCACACCGTCCATTGGGTGCTTGGCAATCAGGTCATTCATCTTCGCAGCCTTGAACATCGTACCCATTGTGATATAAGCTTGACGGATGGTGGACCCCGCATAATCAGCATCCATCTGAATGAACACTTTTTTGCAGTGCATCGGCTTGACATTGGCAATCATCATTTTGCCCATAACAGGCTGAATATTGTGGACATACCGCTCCCGATAATTGCGGAGCGTATTAGGGGCTAAATCGCCTACAATATTCTCAATCCAGAAGTCAAACCATTGATCCACCGTCGTATCGGTGGCTACGAAAACATCCTCGTGCGCATCGGCGTATTTTGATTCTTCAATCCAGTTGCGAGCTTCGGGGAGCGTCGGAAGATACTTCTCATGCCGCCTTCCTGTTTTATCTACGAACCGTGCGTAATATAAACCGTCCTTTCTCTGGCAGATACCCTTACCACATTCTTTGCCTCGTAAACTTTTACCCATTCGGAAACTCCTTTCTCACTATGAGAAGAAGCCCCTATGCATTTTATAATTGTAGCACAAGGACTTTCTTTTCTCAATAGTGAACTTACCGTCAAGTCATCAACTTATGGCTGATATATTGCTCGAACTCCCTGCGTTTGACCAGCTTTTTGGACCCAACATAGAGAACAAACGGGCAATTCGGACTGCGCAGCGTACTCTCGATCTTGTTGATCCCAATGTTGCCGTATGCTGCGGCTTCCTTAATCGTCAGCGTCATTTTGAGATGAATCGGCACTTGCAATTCCTCGACCATACTGTTACCACCTGTGTGTTACATTCCGGACTGTTGACTTAGAAACGTAGCATTTGGGGAAAGTAAGAGTTCGTCTGAGCTATCATCTCTTTCCGTATCCAAGTCCAGCAGCCATTTGTCTGGGATCGCGATCAGATTGGGTCCTGTGTTGCAGATCCGTTTTACAACATCTGCCTGGCACGAAAACAATGCGCCTCTATCCAGCTCTGCCCGCATTTGCTTCCCCTTTTTCAAGGCATACGCCTCCGAAAGCAGCTCCAGACTGAACAGATACAGCGGAAGCATAGATGCTTTGCAAATGCCGTTTTGCTGCAAGTACCGCTGAAACCGATACAGCGCCATTTCATCCAGCGCCAGCTTCATCAGCCGCAGGCCCATCTCATCGACGGTGAAATAATGAAAGCTGCTGTTCTTGCTGAAATGGATCAGACGGCTACGCGGGTTTACCCCCTGAGCCATCAGATTTTCGATCAGGTCCCACTTGTCACCAAGAAGGATCGAGCTTCCGCATGTCCGGCCATATCCTAACGGCGAGGAAGCAACCCGGTCGAGAAACATCCGCTCTGCTTCCTCCGACCAAAGCAAGTTGCTGTCGCCAAGATAATAAACCGACATTTCGGCTGGTTCATTTTTGCGCAAGAGAAATGCCAATCTTGTATCAAAACAGCACAAGTAACCTCCGTTCTGTCAGCCGGCACTCATTCTAAAAGACATAACCAGTGAGATTTTTTACGGCCCGCCCTTGTTTCCATCCGAGACAGATTTACTACATATAGCCATGGGGGTATGCGAACGAAGGGGTGACGGCGGCAGCTTCCAGCCCTGACAAAACTCATATCGGTTTGGTTCGCGTGTTGGCTTTCCGGAATAGACTCTGATAAAACGAGCGGCTTCCAGCTCGTTGATGTGCTTCCGCAGGCTGGAAGGCGCGATCCCGTACTTTTTTGCGTCCTTTTGTGGAAGAATGAAATTCTTCCTTCCGCCGCTCTCCATGGCCATGCAGAAATAGAGAAACCGGCTGCCGGTGCTGAGTGCGTGGAACTGCTTGGAGAGGAGCTGTGAGTTTCCAACCTGAATGAATCGTTTTTCTTTGTTATCCACCTTGGCGGATAAGGCCGGTACAATCGTAGGTCCGTGTTTTCGTTTGCTCAAATCAAACTCCTTCTTTCGTGTGAGAATAGGGGGGTGGATGTCTCATCCCTTCGTAATAAATGCAGAAAACCGGCCCTGTTTGACCACCCATTCAAGGCAAAAAAATTACACTCAATGTAAACTTTCGTAAACACAGAATGATCTGAATTTACGTTAGGTCTACACTGAGTGTAATGCTTGTGAGTATGTTTACTTATTCCAACGTTAAGCGTAGTGTGACATCGAATGGGTATCTTCCGGTACACAGCCGAGAAAGGCGACTCTTTTTGCGAATCGGTCGCGGAACACTTCTCCGGCAGGATCTGCGCCGCATGCTCAGCTGCCAATATCCAGCTCGTAGGTGCAGAGGTAGAACAGGAACGACGTCATCTGGTAGCGGCTGATGCGGGTGCCAGCGGATGCCAGCAGCTCGTCAAGGCTGCTGTCCCGGGTAGTGATGTCCTTTTCATCGCACCAGAGCATCGCTTTGGCTGCCTCTCTGTTGAGATTGGGGTTATCTCGAAGGAGCTGCCTGAGCTGCGTCTGATCCACGCCGGTATCAACGCCTGCCATGATCGCGTAGCGGCGAATCAGTACGCATGCCGTCTGATAGTCCACCTTGTCATCGTATTCGGCATTGGGATCATTTTGCCGGAGCAGCCTTGTCTGATAGGCCCAGCACACGGCATTATAATAGGGATGGGTCGCGTTGAATTCCTCGTTTTCGTAGTCAGCCGGAAGGGCGGTGTTGTCCGTTTCCGGTCGACCTGCGATGCGGTAGAGCACATCGACAAACTCGCCCAGCCTTGCCGTGGCCTTGCCGCCGAAGGTATCCGGTGTCTCCGGCTCCACATAGCCCTTGCGGTACATGTAGAGAACGCTGGCCTGATTGAAAATGCTCTTGATGTCCGTGAATACCACCGTGTCCGCAAGGCTTCCGCCGCTGGACTCCCTGGCAAAGACGTGGGCGTAGTAATCGCTGTTGAGGATGTTGCCGGAGAGCTGGAACCGGCTGTCCACATAGAGCCGGTAGGCTTCCGCCAGCTCGTCGGAGACTGTGGTATTCTCGTCGGCGGGGATCACGGTTTCCGTACCGGCGTCATAGCGGAAGGTCTTCGTCAGAAAGGACTTATCCGACAGCACCGCTACATGGAGGCCGCTGGAGAGCACATCGGTGCCCGCCAGCAGACGGGAATCATAGTCCACACCGAAGAGGTTCAGCAGCGTCGGCAGAATGTCTGCCGTGGAGCAGTATTCATCCACCACGATGTTCTCCGAAAGACCGGGGACATAGCAGATAAAACTGTTGCGGTACTTTTCAAAGGTCGTGTCCAACGTCTGCCCTGCCAGCTCGTTGTACTCGTCTTCGGTCAGGCCGTAGGGGTAGTGGTCGTTGGTCAGGACGATGCAGGTCTTGTCGGCAACGCCAGCTTCCTCCAGCCGCTGCATCAGGTACTCCAGCGCATACTCCAGCTCCAGATTGCAGGCAATGTACGCCTTCACCGGCTCAGAATAGGGCAGATCTTTCACCGCGTCGCGGTTTTTGGCGCTCATGGCGTTGTCCCAGTTGTACTGGTAGTGACCGCTGAAGGTCATGTAATAAGCGTGGAAGGGTTCTCCGCTGTTGATGTAGTCGTCTACGGAGGCCTCCATCATCTCCAGATCGGAGGAGGGCCAGTTGATCTTCATGGCCAGACCAGAATCCGCCGCCTTGAACGTGTAGCCCATGTTGGCGTGGGTGATGTTCCGGTTGTAGAAATCCCCGATGTAGTCGTGATAGGCCCAGGTCTGATAGCCCATGCCCTTGAGCGCATTGCCCAGGCAGAACGGCAGATAGTTGGTGCCCGCCACATTGAAGCTGGAATCCGTCTTCGTGCGGGACATATCCGGATAAAGCCCCATGCACATGGTGTATTCGCCGTTGGTGGTGACGGACTGAAACGTGCCGTAGTAATTTTCAAAGAGAATACCCGTATGGCTCAGCTTGTAGAGCGTCGGCGTCAGCTCCTCGCTGATAAACCACGGGCAGAAGCTCTCGGCGCAGAGGGTGATGAGGTTATAGTCCTTAAGAAGTCCTGTGTAGTTGTTTTTGCGGGTGGGCGTTGCATTTGCCAGATACTCGTCTGTGGCCTTGAGGATATCGCTGCCGGCGCTGCCTGCCAGAGCCGTAAAATCGATGCTTTCGATCACGTTATAGGAGTTGCTGCTGTATGTCCGCGGAACATCGCTTATATTCAAGGACGACGGCGTGATCATAATGCTGCCGCTGCCGCCGAAGAGCATGTATCGAAGCTCCTGCGCCGTGGTGGCCAGCATGCCGATTTTTTTATAACTGCTGTCGGTGGAGGTGTTCACATTGGTGAAGGTACGATAGGCGGAAAAGGCGTTGTCCCGTCCAACATACATGAGTCCCGTGACCGTCAGCAGCAGTGCGAGGAGCACGGCAAAGGAGGCCATAGTCTGTTTCCAGCGCAGCCGGAACCTCATAGCCTGTACCCTCCGCAGGGCAAGGCAGAGGATCACGGCAATCAGCGGCAGCAGGAGGAGCAGGATCTTCAGCAGATTTTGGCGGATCCCATAGAGAAGCTGCGAGTTGAAATTGACGATCACATTTCCGCCCATGCCGATCTGGCTGACGGGCATGAAATCTCCGAAGATGCAGTGATAGACCAGCTGCACCTCGGCCAGCATCACCTGTGCTGCCACCAGTAGAAGCCCTGTGATCTGGCGCAGAACCTTTGGCAGGCTTGAGACTACCAGCGTGCAGAGTGCGCCACCCAGCAGGCCAAACAGGACAGGATATCCCACGTACCGGTCCATCGAGCCGAATACGCACAGATGCAGGCACAGCTCCACATAAACGCCGGTCAGGCAGAACAGCAGGAGATTTTTGCGCCACGTATTCCAAAGGCCATGGCTCATGGACACTGCCGCTTCAGCAGCAGTGCCAGAGCCTTGATTTGTATTTGTCATGGATACATCGGATGTTTTTTCTTTGAGCATATTAGTTCTCCCGTTGGGGCTTTTTTAAAAAGCTTCGTAGAATTTCAGCTGAATATGACAGATAGAGAGCTTATCTTAGAACAAATATTAAAAAAAGGCAAGGGTTCCTGTAAAAAATCAGGAAAGATTTACAGGTCACGCGGAGAATTCTATGCACCAAAGTCTGTCAACCGCAGCTTTGCAGCCCGCCTCTGGGCTGCAAATAAGAACTCTGCACCTGAAAATTGTACAAGATACATACAGACACATTGCAAAAGCCGTGTTATACTGTACGGAAAATTGAGAGTACCATCGTTTCAAGGAGGTGTGTGATGTGACGGAGACTGTGTTTCGCTTAAAGCGGCATTTGACTTCTTTTCAAATTATGATCCTCGGCTTTGCGGGCGTGATTCTGTTGGGGGCGCTGGTGCTGATGCTGCCTATCGCCACAGTACAGCGGGTCTGGACGCCGTTTCATGAGGCACTGTTCACCTCCACTTCCGCTGTCTGCGTGACGGGGCTGGTGGTGCAGGATACCGGCAGTTATTGGTCCGCCTTCGGTCAAACAGTCATATTGTTGCTGATCCAGATTGGCGGGCTTGGGGTGATCACCGGTGCGGTGACCTTCCTGATGCTCGCCGGACGGAACATCACGCTCAAGGAGCGCAGCGCCATGCAGGACGCCATCTCCGCCCCTGCGGTGGGCGGCATCGTGCGCCTGACGAGATTTATCCTCAAGGGGACCTTTCTGGTCGAGCTGCTGGGCGCGCTGGCGCTGCTGCCGGTGTTCTGCCGGGACTATGGGCTGCGGGGCGTATGGATGTCCGTTTTCCATTCCGTTTCCGCATTCTGCAATGCGGGCTTCGATATTCTGGGGCGGACGGATTCCCTCTACCCCTCGCTGACGGCCTATGCCGCAGACCCGCTGGTCAACATTGTGATCATGCTGCTGATCATCGTGGGTGGTATTGGCTTTTTGACCTGGGATGATATCTGCACGCACCGGCTACACCTGCGGCAGTACCGGATGCAGAGCAAGGTCATTCTGAGCGCGACGGCGCTGCTAATCGTGCTCCCAGCAGTCCTCTTTTTTGTGACGGACTTTGCGAACCTCCCCGTGGGAGAGCGGATATTGGCCTCCCTTTTTCAGTCGGTCACGCCGCGGACGGCCGGCTATAACACAGTGGATCTGACGGAGATGACGGATGCCTCTC
>DXUR01000134.1 GCA_019417795.1 Clostridiales bacterium
TCTCGTCCAGCCTTTCCCGTATCTCGTCCATGTCGGCCTGATACGCAGGACCTCCGGCGTTGATTCGCTTGGCGATCTGGTTGATGTTCCGCCCGATGGCGGAAAGCTCTTTGGTAAATGCCTTGATATCTGCAGTGTCCGTATAGATGATATACCCGTCAATCGCCATCTTTCGGAGGTAGGCACCATATCTGCGTGTGGGGAGCTGGCTCATTTTCTCGTCTATAAGCCGTTTTTCGTTCTCCGTAACATAGAATTTCATTTGGATATTCCGCTTTCGGTTTGCCATGCGCCGCCTCC
This sequence comes from Clostridiales bacterium, assembly GCA_019417795.1. The sequence goes on from DXUR01000134.1 coordinate 301, forward strand.
GTTCTTTATAAGGGTTTGGGACTATCCCAACAAGCAATTTTGAATTTTCGGGCAAGGGACCTGAAAATCTCAAAATTCGCAAGCGGGTACTCGCTTGCTGTGCTTGCTGACTACTTCGTACCCCCGTATTTCTTCCGCTACCCATACTACAATCTAAACGGGGCCATTTGGCCACATCTGCGGATTTTTGCAAAAGAAAAACGCCATGAACTACCTGTTCATAGCGTTCCTTACACCGTATTCAATTTTCTTCCTCGCTGTCCGTTCTTGCATCCAGTAACGCTTGCGCCGTCGCCGTGAGGATTTTGATTTCTGTATCCGTCAATTCATCCAGCAGAATATCAAACTGCATACGTTCGGTAGATTTTCCCGTTGCTTCTTCGCCGTAAAGAATCTGATCCACGGAGATATGATACCGGGATACCATCTCCAAAAAGACTTGCAAGCTGGGATGCTGGCCTTTGTTCTCAATGTTGGCAATATAGCGCGGCGATAAGAACATTTCACTTCCGACTTTATTGCGGGATTCTTTTAGTTTCATGCGTTCAGTTTTGATTGTTGCGCCATACGGTTTGAAGTCGATTTTCGCAACAGGCCGCTTTTCTCTCTTTGCTCGTTTAGACATATTCAATCACCCAGCTACATTTTACAATTCCTCTTTTCCACAGAATATGCCTTGTATATTCATATAATTAGCTTAAATAATTCGCTTTTTTTCTTGTAATCATTCGGCTAACCGTATATAATATTGGCGAAAGAATTTTTGTGGGAGGGTAGCAAAATGCTTGAATATATCTCTGCCCCAGAAGCGGCGAAAAAATGGGGTATCTCTGAGCGGCGAGTACAGAAGTTGTGTGAAGAAAACCGCATACCTGGTGTAGCGAGATTTAGCCGTATGTGGCTGATACCAAAGGACGCGGAAAAGCCCGTTGATGGGCGACTAAAAACCAGTAAATCTACGGATATGTAACATTTCACGGACATTTGCCTGTTATACTATGTAGACGCGAAGGAAGTGAGGATATGAAGCAGATTTTGATTGTTGAGGATGACAGCTTTTTGAATAAGATGCTGTCCTATAATCTGACCGCAGACGGTTACGGCGTGACTTCTGCCCTGAATTACAGAACCGCTGCTGAAGCTATTCGCCAGCGGGAATTTGATTTGATACTGTTGGATGTCAATCTCCCTGATGGCAGCGGCTTTGATCTGTGCAAACTCGTAAAGCCTAACTGCCCGGACGCGATTGTAATCTTTTTGACTGCCAACGATCAGGAGAGCGACCAAATACGAGGGTATGAGGTTGGTGCAGTAGATTATATTACAAAACCTTTTGTGGTAGGAACCTTGCAGAGAAAAATCAAAGCGATGTTTTCTATGTTGGAACATCATAGGCCTGCAAAGGACGTTTACGACGACGGGCGGCTATTCTTGGATTTCTCAGAGCAGTCCGCTTCACTAAACGGCACTCCGCTAACCCTGTCATCCATGGAATTTAAGATGCTAAATCTGTTCCGCAGGAACCCAAAACAGGTGTTGACCCGCGGACAGTTATTAGAAAAGCTATGGGATATTGACGAGCGTTTTGTAGACGAACACACGCTGACAACTTCTGTGAGCAGAATCCGCAGCAAGATAGAATCCGATGGCGGCGCGCCCTACATCAAGACAATCTATGGTATGGGGTATCAATGGACAGGAGGCGAAGCAAAGTGAAGTTGCAAGGCCTTTCAGTAAAACGGTTATTCTTTTATGCGATAATAGGACTCATCCTCTCCATGGCCATGGCCGCTGCCGTTTTATATTTCATAACAGAGCAAGCTGCGGTGTTGGCTGCCGGTGCTGTGCTGATTTTGTGCGCCCTTGCATGGCTTTTTGCTTTGACACAAATATTGGGAAAGAAACTCGCTCTTTTTACCTCCGCTCTATGCGGGACCTTAGATAATATGATTGCCGGAAATAAAGGCATCACTCTTTCTGAGGACAGTGAGACACAGCTTGCCAGAATCGGTCACAGGCTGGCAAGGCTATATCAGATCATGCAGGAGGATCGTCGCCGGGTGGAAGAAGATCGGCAGGAATTACAGTCACTTGTATCGGATATTTCCCATCAGGTGAAAACCCCTGTAAGCAATCTGAAAATGGCAACAGATACACTGCTGGAAAAGCCTATGACTGAGGCAGAACGCACGGATTTTATTCGTGGAATCCGTACACAGACAGATAAGCTGGATTTTCTTTTTCAGGCACTTGTGAAAACTTCGCGTTTGGAAACAGGCGTAATCCAGTTGGACAAAAAAGTAAGCAGCCTATATGACACCGTGGCACAGGCCATGAGTGGAATCGTATATGCCGCGGAGAAAAAAGAGATTTCTGTGTCCGTAAGCTGTCCGGAAAAATTGATGCTATCCCATGACAGCAAGTGGACAGCCGAGGCACTCTTTAATCTTTTGGATAATGCAGTGAAATACACATCGGCTGGCGGAAAAATCTCCGTATCAGTCGCACAATGGGAAATGTATGTGGAGATCAAAGTAGCTGATAACGGTAAAGGAATTTCCGAAAGCAATCAGGCAGCTATTTTTCGGCGCTTTTACCGTGAGGAAGAAGTGCATAGCGAGTCCGGCGTCGGCATAGGATTGTACCTTGCCCGTGAGATCATAACAAGACAGGGCGGTTATATTAAGGTGGTTTCTGTGCCGGGAAATGGATCTGAGTTTTCCATCATGCTTCCCGCAAAATAGTATGTGGTGGGTGGTCGTTTTTGACTGCCTGCCATTTTTTGAAATGTCCGAGTGCTGTAACATTCCACCTTGATTTGCAGTGATACAAATTGACCGTTGTAACATTTCACGGACATTTAGGTTTTACAATATCCCCATTAAAAGGCGGATAGCCTTGAAAGGAGTTTCTATATGAGCGTTTTACAGACAATTGACCTGAAAAAGTATTACGGCACAGAGCCAAACATTACCCGTGCTCTTGATGGCGTGAATTTTTCTGTAGACGATGGAGAATTTGTTGCGGTGGTTGGAACCTCCGGCAGCGGCAAGTCCACTTTGCTTCACATGATGGGAGGACTGGATACGCCCACCAGCGGAACCGTGATCGTCCGCGGCGAGGAACTGGCAAAGAAGAATGACGAACAGCTCACTATTTTCCGCCGCCGCAACATCGGCTTCATTTTTCAGAATTACAACCTTGTCCCTATTCTGAACGTATATGAAAATATTGTCCTGCCTGTCGAATTGGACGGTGACACGGTGGATAAGAGATTTTTGAACGAGATTGTTCATTTGTTAGGTTTGGAAGATAAACTGAAAAAAATGCCGAATAATCTTTCCGGCGGACAGCAGCAGCGCGTAGCGATTGCCCGCGCTCTGATTACCAAACCTGCTATCGTGCTTGCCGATGAGCCGACGGGCAACCTTGACAGCAAGACCAGCGCCGAGGTACTGGGACTTATCAAGCGAACCAGCGCCGAATTTCACCAGACCGTTGTAATGATTACCCATAACAATGATATTGCCCGCCTTGCAGATCGGATTATCCGCATTGAGGATGGAAAGATCGTGGAATAAGGGGGGATGACTCAGTATGACATGGCCTTTTGAGAATGATACCAGCGCTATCACAAATAAGCTGGCCAAACGGAGCATGAAAACAGATAAGCGAAGCAAAGCCTTTCTGCTCCTTACGATCGCGCTTTCTGTCTGCATGATTTTTTCAATCATTTTAATATCCGCAGGCGCGCAGGAAGAATTTAAGAATACACAGCGCAGTAAAGCACAGATTGCAATTCTTGGAATAACCGACGACCAGCTATCCAGTTTGCGTCAAAATAAAGACGTTCAATGGATTGGTGAGTATGCTGCAATCGGACTATTCTATTCAGGCAATAAGACAATTACGGTCGCGTATGGGAGCGAAGATTATTTTACGCATCAGGAAGAAATGTCTTTGCAAGGCAGCGTCCCACAAAAGGCAAATGAAATCATGCTCCCGCAAAATTATATTGACTTTTTGGGAGAATCATATCGTCCCGGTGATACCATTACTTTTGATGTGACCGGTACGGGGGATGAGGCAGAATATACACTTTCAGGCATTTTGAACGAGGATCGCAAGAGCGAAGGGTATTTTGTCTATCTGAGTAAAGACCTCGCTATGAGCCTGATGGATCACCTTCAAGTAACAGCATATACCCGGCTGAATACTGATGCAATTCGATCTGATGCCATCCTTGACTTTACGGATAAAATCATTGAAAACACTGGCATTGTAGAAGATCAGATATATCTTACGGAGTATTCTGCCGTTATGACAGGGGTTATTCAGTCCGGCATCCAACTCCCTATCCCGCTGCTGGCTGCACTGACTGCTGTGCTGGCTGCAACGATTGTGTACGGTGTCTTTTACACAAAGATTGCGAAAAATGTGCAGATGTTCGGCCAACTGCGGACAATCGGAATGACAAAAAAGCAAATAAAACGAATGGCAAGAAAAGAAGGACTCCGGTATGCTTTTACTGGTATTCCTCTTGGACTAATTGCTGGCTTGCTGATTGGGTTCATTGTGTATCCGAAGGGATTTCAAATAAAAACGGCGGCCGTCTATGCAGTACTGATTGCCATAGTGGGCGTTGTAATGGTGAATATTGCGATTTTTAAGCCAGTTCGAGTCGCAATGAACACTTCTCCCATTGAGGGCGCAAGATACCTTGCCTATTCCGGGAACGCAAAATCCAGTTCAAAGCTGCATCGCAAGCTGTCACCCAACAATCTTGCAAAAATCAATATTCAACGGACTCGGCAAAAAGCTATTTTGACGTTAGTAATGCTGGGTGTGAGCGGTGCGCTTTTGCTGGGTGCATCTACAGTTGCAGGTTCTATCGATCCAGAAAAACAGGCAACTTTCAAATACTATCCCGCTGGCAGTATTCTTTTGCAGGTGAAGAATCACGTTGGAAGTTCGTTTGATAAAGAATCTGAGCCGTACGGAAGTTCAAAACTGCAACTGGAAGAAAACCCGCTTGAAAGTCAAACACTGCGGCACAACTTAGAAAATACTGCCGGAATAGAAAGCGTAACTGCATTTAACAGCGTCCAGATGTCTATTACCTTTCCCAGCGGAAGTGGTTCCCTTACCAGTATTATGAACGTTTTCCCGACCTTAAATCGTGAACAACTGGCAGAAAAGCAAGCCGTTCTATCGTCTGGAACAGCAGATTACGATGTTATGACTGAAAAATATGGAATACTGGCATCCGAAAAGATTGCGAATGTTGGCGACACTTTGCAATTGGAAGGGCGTTCTCCAGATGGCAGCACATTTAATGTTGACGCAGTTGTTGTAGGAACCTATAACCCAACCGATTTGATGGAACGCAGTCCGGTTGTTCCAGGCAGTCCGTATTTTATGATGACGTACGATATGGCAAAGAATCTGACAGGGATAACGGAGCAGACTGGCATCTTGGCGATTACGGTCACGCCCAATCATTTTGACGAAGTCCTGAGCGCTGTTCAGGAAATTGCAGAGCAAAACGGAAAAATATCGGTCAATACGATTGAGCAGACGATTAAGAACATTGAGTATCGGTACAGTTCATCGATAAAGGCACTATATATGGCAGCGGCGATCCTGTTTACATTTGGCGGTATCAGCCTTATGAATATGTTGATGGTTGATTTTCAGAATAGAAAACGGGAATTTGGTCTGCTGGAAGCTGTCGGAGCAACACAAAAACAGCTAAAAGCTATGTTGAGTCGAGAAATTGGTATCTACCTCGGTGGATCGCTGACAGTGTCACTCGTGCTGGGTACGATTATCAGTATCATAGCTTGCCAGCGTTTGGAGGCAGTAAATCATTGTATCACATTGAATCTGCCCTGGCTGTTCCTCATAGCACTTATTGCTGCAATGGTAGTTATCTATATGATTTTCACGGCATACGCAAAAGCTGAATTAAGGAAAACTGGGATTTTATCTGCCATTCGCGAAGAATAAACACAAATGATAATAAATCAGCGGAACACTCGATAAATGCTGTTCCGCTGATTTTTCATTTTCCCGAAAAAATTTTTCTGAAATCTCCTAACGATGTAACAATTCGGTCTGCTTTATACCAAAATCAGAATTGCCTCGGATATTTGTGTAACATTTTCATTTTATACTGCCAGTAGACCAGTAGATAAATAGTTAATTTCCCCTGCTGTGCAACGGCAAAAGAAAAAAAGCCGTCGTACAGCAGCCTATCAACACGCCCATTTGAAGCGGCGGCTTTGATTTTCAGAGCCGCCGTTTCTTTGCGCTTGCACAAACCAATGACGACTTGCAGGGACACGGTAGCCGAAAGGAGGTTGCCTTACCGTGTCCATCTCGCTTTTTCAAAGCTCACATGATCTGCACCAGCTAAAAAAAGCGTAGCCCCTCCACCGGGATATTCCGGCTATGAGTATGAATACAGAAATCATGTAAATAGATTTTATAATTCGTCTGCGCCTGTCTGCGTTTTGCAGACAGGCGCTTTTTGTCGTTATAGGGGATGCTTCTATCGTTCCCGCGCTCCACCCTTCGCCTGATCCGGCCACCCACCCGATCAGGACGAAAGGAGCGCACAAATGAGCGACA
>DXUR01000135.1 GCA_019417795.1 Clostridiales bacterium
CTCTTTGCCTGCTACATTATCCTGATCTGCGCGTATGGCTTCCAGAAGAAAGCCTTCGTGGCAGTAGACGTGATATTTGCCATGCTGCCCCAGATGGCGCAGCACATCCTGCACATCATTACTTACCTGATTTTCCTGGTGCCCTTTGTGGTAAGTATGCTGCCCACAAGCTGGAGATTTTTCCTGCGGGCCTACACCACCCATGAGCAGACCTACTCCGTGTGGGCCGCGCCTACCTGGCCGGTGAAGCTGTGCCTGTTTATCGGCCTTGCGCTGCTGGCGATTCAGTCTGTCTCTGAGATTCTCAAGCAGGTTCAGGCCATTGTGGAGCTGGCACAGGGGAAGAAAACGCTTCCCGCTGACGGAAAGGAGGCCCAGTAATGGCGGCAATTATGCAACAACTTCAGGCGTGGGTCTCCGCGTCCGGTATTCTCGCTGATAAGATGGCGGTCATCATGATCATCGCCCTGTTCGGCCTGATGGTTGTGGGCCTGGTGCTGGGTCAGGAACTGGCCTTCGTGCTGGGCGGCGCCGGTGTCATCATCGGCTGGCTGGCTTGGGGCGGCCCCGGCGTTACCATCGCCATGACCAAAATTTACGACCAGATGCAGAGCTACTCCATGGTGGCAATCCCCATGTTCGTGCTGATGGCAAACTTCCTGACCCATTCCAAGGTGGCAGATGGCCTGTTTGAGTCCATCCGTTACCTTCTTGGCCCCCTGAAGGGCGGTCTGGGTCTGGCCGTCATTCTGGTTTCCACCGTGTTCGCCGCCACCACCGGTATCGTGGGCGCATCCGTGGTCACCATGGGTATGCTGTCCCTGCCCGTGCTGCTTCGCAGCGGCTACAAGCCCTCTCTGGCCTGCGGCATGGTGTGCGCCGGCGGTTCTCTGGGTATTCTGATCCCGCCCTCCATCATGCTGGTGTCCATGGGCAGCTATGCTGAGGTTTCTGTCGGCAAGATCTTCTTTGCCGCCATTACCCCCGGTCTGATGCTTTCCCTGTGCTACATCATCTACCTGATGGTGGTCTGCCGCATTCATCCAGATTGGGGTCCGGCCATGAGCGCTGAGGAACTGGCTGAGATGCCTCTGAAGAAGCGCATCAGCGGTTCCCTCATCAACCTGATCCCGCCCCTGATCCTGATCTTCGCCGTGCTGGGTTCCATCTTCGGCGGCGTTGCCACGCCTACGGAGGCTGCCGGCATGGGTGCGATCTTTGCATTGATCCTGGCAATTTTCTATAAGCAGTTCAGTCTGGAAATGCTGAAGGAGTCTCTGATCGATACTGCCAAGACCACCGCCATGGTGTTCATCATCCTGTTCGGTGCCGCGGCCTTCACCGGCGTGTTCATGTCTCTGGACGGCGATCAGATCATTGCGAACTGGGTGCTGGGCATGGGCATCGGCAAGTGGGGCGCTTTCGCCATCATGTGCGTCATTGTCTTCATCCTGGGTATGTTCATCGATTGGCTGGGCATCGTGATGATCGTATTCCCGATCTTCCTGCCCATTATGGACCAGTTCGGCTTTGACCGGCTGTGGCTGGTGGCTGTCACTGCCACGTTGCTGCAGACCTGCTTCATGACCCCGCCTTTCGGCTTTGCTTTGTTCTACGTCAAGGGTATCCTGCCGGGAGACATCAAGATCCAGGAAGTATATAAGGGCGTTATTCCCTTTATCATCATTATCTGCATCGTCACCGTTCTGTGTGCAGTATTCCCGCCTCTGGTGACCTGGCTACCCAGCCTGCTGGCTAGCTAAGCAGAAAACAAAACATTAAGGATCAGTGCTCCGCCAAAAATGGCGGGGCACTGATTTGCATAGCGCTTTTAATGAACACGCATGCAGATGCATTAACAATAAAATCAAGACTCTACGGTGCAAATGGTACAGCTATCCAGGCGATAACTACTTCTTCCTGAAACTATTCGATGTCAGATGGAAACCCTATATCAGAAATTCTTCATTCTACTGCTTTTATGATTGCCTCCCTGATATGTTTTTATAACCATGAACGCATACAGCTTGCTACAAAAATGACCTCTATGGAAGTTCGATTTGGCACCGCTGCATGGCTAGTGTCCTAAATTATTGTCTAATTGACAGGGGTTGGCACAAGCCAGTGTCCGGTTTATGGGACACCTATGTGTGATAGACTACGGATAGAATCAAACGAAACAGAATCTTTCAAAAAATATTTTATCAGGGAGGAAATATATGATGGGAGTAATTTTGGCTCTGTTTGCGCTTTCGTGCGCATTGTCTACAGTCAGTGACGCTGCCGCTTACAGCGACATGAAACTGCAGCAGAAGGATCATTGGGATAAAATGCGGGAACATATAAAGGAAAATTATGAACGCATGGCAAAAGAAAATGACTTTTATTGGCGTGCATCTGAGGATCCTTATGGTATGATTGCGCCAGACCGGAGCCGCCACTATGACGGCACCCCCAGATGACGGACCGTTCACTATGAATAGAAAGCACCCAGAGAGACAGCCTCAAAAGGCCATTTCCTCTGGGTGCTCATTTCAGCGCTATTTTTCCAGCTCTTTGCTATTGGTCATACATAAAAGGCTTGTTTTGACCCCGGCATCATGACATTGATTTTGGCTGGAGGTTTTGATTCAGGCTTCGGAAAGGTCTCGTCCGTATTTTTGCAGAAGCTGGATAAAGCGTTCCGCGGGCTGCGACAGCGTATGGGCCTTCTGGCAGACCCAGCCGATGGTGATGGGATCGTCAAAGCCCTTGATGGGACGCTTGATCACCCCCTGCGCCCCGTTGCTTTCGGAGATGAAGCCGGTACCCAGATCATAGCCCTGACACTTCTGCATGACCATCAGGCTTTGATAGAGTCCGTTGACAATGGTGACCTTCTGGGGATAAAAGTCCGGAACCAGCATCTCCTCCTGCAAAACGGAGGGCGCATCGGAGTCCAGCTCATACATGATGCAGGGATACGGGTGCAGCTCCTCGATCGTCAGGACCTCCTTGGAGGCCAGAGGATGGGACTTATGGATAAACACATAGGGCTTGCTGTCAAAAAGCGGGTGAAATTCCAGATTGTTGTCGCCAAAGACACGGTTCATGTGCTTTCGGCTGCGGCTGCTGATGAACAATACACCCAGCTCCGTGGTTTTGTCCACGACCTGCTGGATGACCTCCGGGCCTTGCCCTACCAGAAATTTATAGGTATAGGATTCCTTTTGATAGGTGTTCTGATAGGCCATCATTGCATCGATGACGAAGCAGTAATGCTGACTGCTGACGCTGAGGGTCTCGTGGGTCTTGCTCAGATCCTGTGAAAAATGCTGGGAAATATGCTCAGCGTCCGTCAAAAGCCGTTCTCCCATGTTCAGAAGCTCCCGGCCCTCGGCGGTCAGGGTGATCCCGGCGGCAGAGCGGACAAAAATCGTGATCCCCAGCTCCTCCTCCAGCGCGCAGACCATTTTGCTGATGCCGGGCTGGGAGACGTACAGGACCTGAGCGGCTTTGCTAAAGGAGCCGCATTTTGCCACCGTGGAAATATACTTCAATTGAAGCAGTGTCATACCAAGTGCCGCCTTTCCTCATTTTTCAATGGATCTCTCGTATTATAGCACAAGAAATTCAAAATGCGCAACTATAATCATACTAAAGTGGTGTGTTTTAGCAAAAAGGAATATCCATGTAATACTAAACAGCAATTTTCTCAAAAATGCACGATTATAGGGCGATATAGACAAAAGTGATGGACCTCCATAACATTGATTTATTGGACAAAGCTTGTTTTTGCGACTATCATAATAGACAGCAAGCGGTTCTCAGTTTTTCAGTGTGCAAAATAGAGAAATAGGGAGGAACTTACTTTATGCAAGAGAAAAAGATCAAATTTACCGACGTCCTGTTTGTCGGTCTGGCGTTCTTCGCCTCCTACTTCGGCGCGGGCAACCTGATTTTCCCGCCGATGCTGGGCCTGCAAAGCGGCAGCAACTGGCTCAGCGGCATGATCGGTATGCTGGCCTCCGGTGTGGGTCTGCCCATTCTGGCCATCATCGTGCTGGGTATGTGCGGCTCTGTCCAGAAAATCTCCGACCATGTGAACAAGAAGTTCTACACCGTCATGATCGGCGCCATCATGATCCTCTGCTGCTGCGTGTCCATCCCCAGAACCGCAGCCGTCGGCATTGAGATGGGTCTTCAGGGCATCTGGCCCGGTGCGCCCTATCTGGTTTTCGTCATTCTCTACTTCGTGATTGCGTTCCTGTTCGCCAAGGACCGCGGCACCGCACTGGATAAGGTCGGCAAGATCCTGACCCCCATTATGACCATCATCCTGTTCATTCTGGTAGTCAAGGGCGCTGTCAGCCCCATCGGTACTCCCGGCGCCGCCTCCGTGGATAACGCCTTTGTCAACAGCTTCCTGGGCGGTTACAGCACCGGCGACGTTCTGGTGTCCTTTCTGGCTGCCGGCGTGTTCTTTGACAGCATCAAACGCAAGGGCTACGAGGGTGAAGCCTTCCGCAAGGCCCATGTCCGGGCCTGCCTGATCGCCGCCGTCTGCCTGGCTGTCGTCTATGGCGGCCTGCTGTATATGGGCGCCTGCGTCAGCACCGAGTACACGCCCGACAGCATCAGCAACGCCAACCTCCTGCTGGCGATCATCCGCTCCAGCGGCGGCCAGATCGCGATTTACGGCCTGTGCCTGTCCGTGGTGCTGGCCTGCCTCACCACCGCCATCAGCCAGATCACCGCAGTGGCAGACTTCTATGAGACTGCCACCCACGGCAAGCTGTCCTATAAGGTTCTGGTCATGATCGTCCCCATCGTCACCACCATCGTCGCCAGCTTCGGTCTGGATACCATCGTGAGCCTGACCTCCCCCTGGTTCTCCTTCTTCTATCCCATCACGCTGGTGATGACCATTCTGGGCATCTTCGAGAAGAAGATCCCCAATGACGGCGCGTTCAAGGGCGCTGTGTACTTTACGGTGATCTACGCCGTTCTGGATCTGCCCCACGAGTATGGCTTCGGCTTCCTGGACCCCGTTCTGAATCACATCCCCCTCTATGGTCTGGGCTTCGGTTGGATCGTTCCCGCCATCGTGGGCTTCATCGTGGGTCTCATTGTCTGGAAGGGCAAGGGCCGCACGGAGACCTGAGCAAACTGTTTCTGAGCTTTATACCGTATTGGAATGGAACGCGCAAAGCGCGTAAGGAGGAATTTCTATGTCCATTGAAAAAGGCGACGCGACCAAATATGTCCATACCGGCAACGGCGAGCTGTGCTATGAGCTGAACAAGGCTCTGACTGTGCCGGAGACCTTCCCCATCTACCTGTCCTCTGCCTATATCTTCGATTCCATTGATCCCATCGACAAGATCTGCGACGAGGGTGCTCCCGGCTATGCTTACTTCCGTCTGGGCAATCCCAACGCCGACGCCACCTCTCAGATCCTGGCCGCCGGTGACGGGGCCGAAAAGGGTCTGGTATTCTCCTCCGGCATGGCGGCCATTACAACCTCCATTCTGGCAACGGTGAAACCCGGCGATCACATCGTGGCCTCCCCCATCATCTACGGCGAGGCGTTCTACTACCTGAAGTATGAGCTGAAGCGCTGGGGCGTGGAGACCACCTTCATCGACTTCAACACGCAGGATGTGGCGGACTATATCCGTCCCAACACCAAGCTGGTATACGGCGAGACCATTGCCAACCCCCTGATGAGCGTACCGGACATCCAGCATCTGGCGGACGTGGCTCACGCCAACGGCGCCAAGCTGTTTATCGACAACACCTTTGCCACTTCGATCATTGCCAAGCCCATCAAGTACGGCGCGGATCTGGTGATTTACAGCGCCACCAAGTATCTGGGCGGTCACGATGACCTGGTAGGCGGCGCGGTGGTCGGCTCCGAGGAGATCATCAAGTCTCTGAGCTTCTACCTGGGTCTCTACGGCGCGAATCTGGGCGCCACGGAATCCTGGCTGCTGGCCCGGAGCCTGCGGACGCTGCCCCTGCGGGTGAAGAAGATGGCTGAAAACGGTCTGGCACTGGCCAAGTTCTTCGAGAGCCATCCCAAGGTGGAAAAGGTCTACTACCCCGGTCTGGAATCCTCCCCCAGCAAGGCGCTGGCCGATAAGCAGTTCGAGGGCAACGGCTACGGCGGTATGCTCTGCGTAAACTTCAAGGGCGGCCAGAAGGAGATCGACAAGCTCATCAGCAACTTGCAGCTGGTACGCTTCGTACCCACTCTGGCCGGCGTCGGCACCACGCTGACCTATCCGCCCAGAGCGTCTCACCGGGATCTCAGCCCCGACGAGCTGGCGGCCATCGGCATCACCATGGGCCAGATCCGGCTTTCTTCCGGTCTGGAGGATACCGACGATCTGCTGAACGACTTCGATCAGGCATTGGCAAAGATGTGATCCAGCGAAAACTGCACCGTAATTTTTCAAAAGAGGGACCGTTTCAGAGCGGTCCCTCTTTTACACGTCGTCAGATCGGATATTTGGCGACAGCATGAAATTCATGGTGCCGATACAGGAGAATCAGCAGTGGTATATGCCGCAAAATATGCTGTAATTTCCAATAATAAGTGACATGGTAAACTGCTTTACACAGACTGGAATCAAAAAAGACACAGTGTAATGACCTTTTGGGCGCGCATGTATGGAAAAACCGACTGCGGCGTTTATTTACGGCAATGTCCCGGTGGGAACTGTCCAGACACCGTCCGGCGCGGGGGTCTCGACCCATAGGGTCTTGCCCCCCAGTTTGATCTGAACGGAGCCGCGCTCCATCAGCCGTTTTCTGGCAACGCCGTTTGACGGGAGGCCGTTCCGTCGCTGATACTGCGTGGTGGAAACCAGACTGCACAGCTCCGGCAGCGGAACCGGCTGCCAGAGAAAACTCGAGAACTGCGTCCGATACGTGTAAAGCAT
>DXUR01000136.1 GCA_019417795.1 Clostridiales bacterium
AATTGTGGAGCTGGTGGACGGATTCGAACCCCCGACCTGCTGATTACAAATCAGCTGCTCTACCAGCTGAGCTACACCAGCAGTTCCCAACAGCAAGGATTATCTTAGCAGAACATATCCAATTTGTCAACAACTTTTTTTCATTTTCGTATTTCTTTTTAGGAGGGATCTGTTTGAGCACAAAAAAGCGCTCCGTTTCCGCCGTGGTACGCTGTTCCATTTGTGGGCGGGAAATCGCGTCAGGAGAGGAATACTGGGTCTGCAACGGCACCTTGGCCTGCACCGACTGTCTACCTGACCTGGCCCGGCAGGAGTTCCTGCCCTGCCGGGTGCTCCGGGGAAAGGAGGACAGACTATGACGCTGTTGGAAATGTCTGTTGTTTACGCGGAACACGCCGCCGTGATCCGAAGTCGGATCGTGGAGCTTCGCGGTCTGACCCGGCAGGAAACGGACCCGGAAGCCGTCCAGGCCCTCAAACGCCGGGTGGCGGCGCTGCTGCCCCTGTGGCAGGAGGCCCGGGATCTGGCCAGACTCACCGCTCATTATTACGACTATGATAAGGAGGCTCACCGATGAATCAGATCAGTCTGGACGCCAAGGGCGGTCAATTTCTGGCAGATCTGGCCAACTGGCAGCGGGAAAGCGCCCCGGATAACTCTGCGGACCTGGAGCGGCTGCGCCGGAATCTGCGCTTTGCCCGCCAGCAGGTGCTCACGAAGCGGCAGCAGCAGATGCTGGAGCTTTACTACGATCAGGGACTCACCATGGGGCAGATCGCCGCCAAGCTCCATCTGAACCGCTCCACCGTCTGCCGCACACTTCAGCGGGCCAGAGAACGGCTTTATGCGTGTCTGCGTTATACCTTTATAAGGACAGTTCAGTTAATCTTATAGGCGGTCCGTCTTGCGGTCCGGGAGAAAAGCCCGTATAATAGGGTCAGAATCGTTGATTTTACATCATACGCGCCCGCGCTTATAAAATCTGGTTGAAAAGGAGACCGCGATGGATATGAAACCGATCATTGTCATGGCCGGAACACCGGTAGATACCCAGATGGGCATGGACTGCCTCAGCACACAGGGATTGCCCGGCGTCTTTTGCCCGATATCAGAGGACCCCAACCAGCAGACGGCTTTCCAGATCTCCTCCACGGAGGAAAAGATTGACACCGTAGTCTCCCTTCTGTGCGCGGCGCAGCGGGAGCATGGCTGCGAAAAAGCCTTCATTTACTGCAATTCTCTTTCCGGCGCGCTGGATTTCCAGTTCGTTGCCCGGGAAACCGGCTTGAAGATCGTCACGCCGCTGGACGTTTACCGGCTGCTGGCGCCCAAATATCACTCTCTGGCCGTGATCGCCGCCAACGCTCAGGGCACCGCCGGAATCGAGCGGACCCTGCTCAGTGCCAACCCGGACCTGACCCTGCGCTCTACCGGACTTCTGCCTGTGGTGTTGGGGATCGAGGCCGGAGAGGACCCCGATACGCTGGTGAAACAGAACCGTCTGCCGGAGCTGGTGAACTGGTATCAGGCGTTGGGTGCAGAAGCGCTGGTGCTTGGCTGCACCCACTTCCCCTATTTCAAAGAGGCTCTCCTCCGACAGATCACCCTGCCGGTCATTGACCCCGCAGAGGAAATGCTCCGCCTGCTGAATACCTGAATGAAGAAAACACCCCGTCAGCCGCAATGCGGCTGACGGGGTTCACTTTACTTTCAGCAGGGGTTGCTGAACAGCTCCCGGCAATGCTCCGCCAGCAGCGCCGCCGTCCGTTCAATCCCCAACCGTGCGCTGTTGATGCAGATGTCGTAATTCTCCGGCAGGCCCCAGGGGCGGCCGGTATAATGCGTATAATACTTCTCCCGCTGGGCGTCGGTCTTTTCCACCAGTGCCCGGGCGGCCTTTTCGTCCAGATTTTCCAGTTCCATCCGGTGATGGACCCGCCACTCAAAGGGAGCGCAGATAAACAGGCTCAGGCAATCCACATCCTGCCCCGTCAGCACAAGATCCGCGCAGCGGCCCACGATGAGGCAGTCCTCCTTCTCCGCCAGTTCCCGGATGATCTCGCTCTGCATCTGAAAGAGCACATCCTCCGCCGACTGCCCCTGCTTGACCTTGGGGCCGCCCTGATAGAAGGCCTTGAACAGCCAGGGGTTGCCGGCCTTTTCATCCTTATCGGCGAACAGTTCCTCCCCTACCTCGGCCCGCTCCGCCGCCAGCTTCAGCAGTTCCCGGTCATAGTAGGCAAACCCCAGAGACTCACTGAGCTTCCGTCCGATCTCGCGGCCGCCGCTGCCAAACTGTCGGCCCAATGCGATCACATGCTTTTTCATAGGAACACACCCTCCTCGTTTTCTATGCGTATACAGCGGCAGGAGCCTTCAGCCGAAGGGCCACGCCGCGAATATAGTCCTGAAACATCATATCGATCCGCCGGGTCAGCTCCTCCGGTGTCTGGGTCAACTCTCCCCGGAGCCAGCTTTCCACCGCCCCTGCCATCATAATGGTCACCAGGCAGATCACCACTTCCACCTCCGGCGAATGGGCTGGCAGGCCATTTTCCACCGCCGTCTGCCGGACGGCCCGGTCCACGATGCTGCTGACATCCGCCTCCAGCAGCTGTTTCAAAGATTCCTTGCCCAGAGAGTCCAGCGCGCAGAGGCAGACCGCCCGATTCTGATTGATATATTGGAACAGATGCAGAAAGCCGTTCTGCCAGGGGGACACGCCCTGTTGCTGCTGCAAAAGCTCCAGCGCTTCCTTTTCAAAGGTCCAGCGCAGCAGATCGTAAATGTCCGTAAAATAATAGTAGAAATGCTGCCGCCGCATCCCACAGGTATCCATGATCTCCGCCACGGTGATCCGTTCCAGCGGCTTTTGGGTCATGAGCTGCTTCAGCGCACCGCTGATGGCCTGACAAGTGGTCTCGGAGGTTTTATACCTTTTTCCCATCTTACAGCCCCATTCCGTTAAGTCCTGTTAAGAGTATAGCACAGGTCAAGGGGGCTGTCATTGTTCATTTACAGGCGGTTTGCATAGATTTTAAAAGTTTTTTCAGGCTCCGTCCAGTCAAAAACTGGAAAAACGCAGAATTCTGACAAATGACCGAATTTGACTGTTGCAATTCCAAATGTCTGCGGATATGATACAAGTGATTTCATGTGAATGTGCTGTTGAAACGCGCCATAGAAAGGGGACTCCCATGAGCGACCAGCCAAAAAAAAGCAATTTTTTTGAAAAATTAGCCACGTTTATCGTGGATAAACGAAACCTGATCTTTTTTCTGTACGCTATCGCCATCATCGCCAGCCTGATCACCCAGAGCTGGGTAAAGGTCTGCGACGATCTGACCCAATATCTGCCGGAGACCACGGAGACCCGCCGGGGCCTGACGCTGATGGAGGATGAGATGAAGACCTATGGCACCGCCCGGATCATCGTGTCTCATGTGACGTATGAGATCGCACGGGATCTGGCAGATCAGATCGAAGATCTGAACAACATCTCCTCCGTGGACTTCTGGGACGCAGACAAGTCGGCGGATGATACCACCCTGCCCTCCGCTGCCAACAAGACCTATGAGGATTACATGCAGGGTGCCGACGCCCTCATCACCGTCACCTTCCAGGGCGAAAACGACGACCAGTCTGCCAAGGACGGTCTGGCCGCCGTGAAGGAACTGCTGGCCCCCTATGACACTTACATCTCTACCGATGTGGGCTACTCCAAATCCGAAACATTGAATGAGGAAATGGGCATTATCTTAGTGGTGGCCGCACTGGTCATCGTGCTGGTGCTGCTGCTGACCTCCCGTTCCTACGCCGAGGTGCCGGTGCTGTTGCTGACCTTTGTGGCTGCGGCGCTGCTGAACAAGGGCACCAACTTCATCTTCGGCGAGATCTCCTTCGTGTCCGACTCTGTGACAGTGGTGCTCCAGCTTGCGTTGGCCATCGACTACTCCATCATCCTGCTTCACCGCTTTCTGGAAGAGCGGGAACACGCCCCGGATGACCGGACGGCCTGCATCATCGCTGTCAGCGCCGCCATTCCCTCTATCTCCGCCAGCAGCCTGACTACCATTTCCGGTCTGGCCGCCATGATGTTCATGCAGTTCCGCATCGGCTTTGATTTGGGTCTGGTGCTCATTAAGGCCATCCTGCTGAGTATGCTGGCCGTGTTCACCCTGATGCCCGGACTGCTGATGCTCTTCTCCAAGGCGATGGAGCGAACCCGCCACAAGAACTTCATCCCCCAGATCGACCGCTGGGGCAAGCTGGTCTATGCCCTGCGTCATGTGGGCGTGCCCGTATTCATCGTGTGCGTGGTGGGAGGCTTCTTCCTCTCCAACCAGTGCCCCTATGTGTATGGCGACAACGCCGTCATGACCGTTCGCCGCAATGAGCATCAGGCAGCGACGGACCGGGTGGAAAAGGAATTCGGCACCCAGAATATCATGGCACTGGTGGTCCCCAAGGGGGACACCGCCAGTGAAAAGGCCGTTTTGAAGGAGCTGAGCGGACTGGATGAGGTGGATTATGCCATGGGTCTTTCCAATGTGGAGGCCAAGCCCGGCTACTTCCTCACCGACAAGCTGACGCCCCGGCAGTTCTCGGAGATGATGGGTCTTTCCTACGAGGAAGCCTGCATCCTCTACGCCGCCTATACAGCGGATCAGGAGGATAACTACGGCCCCATCGTGGGCGGCATCGACAGCTATACCGTATCCGCCATGGATATGATCCTCTTTATCTATCAGGAGAAGGAAAAGGGCTATGTGACGCTGGATGACGAGGATGAGCGGGAGATCAATGACGCCTATACGCAGATCACCGATGCCCAGACCCAGATGCTGGGCCCCAACTACACCCGCATGGTCATGAACCTGAATCTGCCGGAGGAGGGGACCGACACCTTCGCCTTCCTGAAAACCGTTCACAGCATCGTGGAGAAATACTACGATGCCGACGATGTGTACTTAGTAGGCAACTCCACCAGTGACTACGATCAGTCCGTTTCCTTCGCCAGAGACAATGTGATGATCAGCGTCCTGTCCGTGGTGTTCGTGGTTCTGGTGCTGGTGTTCACCTTTATGTCCGTGGGTCTGCCCATTCTGCTGATCTTGGTCATTCAGGGCAGTATCTGGATCAACTTCACCTTCCCCACGGTGCTGCACACCAACATCTTCTTCATGAGCTATCTGATCGTTACCTCCATCCAGATGGGCGCGAATATCGACTACGCCATCGTCATTTCCACCTGGTATTCCGACCTCAAGACCCGGATGACCCCCAGAGAGGCCCTGATCAAGGCGCTGGATCTCTCCTTCCCCACGGTACTGACCTCCGGCTCCATCCTGTCCGCTGCGGGCTTCCTCATCGGGCAGATCACCACGGAGCCGTCCATTGTCGGCATTGGCCAGTGCCTCAGCCGGGGCACGCTGATCTCCATGTTCCTGGTCATGTTCGTCCTGCCTCAGATTTTGGTGCTGGGTGACCGGATCGTGGAAAAGACCAGCTTCCAGGTAAAGCTCCCCGCAACGCCCATCGCTTCTCAGCGTTTCTCCGGCACCACCTTTGTCAATGGCCGTGTCCGGGGCCGGATCTCCGGCTTTGTGGACGCGGAGATCCACGGCGTAGTCAAGGGCGATATTTCCGCCATCATGTCCTCCGGCAGCTATGATCTGCCGGAAGGCAGCGGCCAACCGCCCGAAGCAGGGGCGTCACCGGAGAATACACCGAACACGCCGCCTGCGGATTCTGTCACCGGAAAGGAGGGGGACGCCCAATGAAACGCATTCAAAAATGGTCCGCCCTTCTCATGGCTGTGACCCTGCTGTTTACCCTGGCCGCTCCCGCCGCGCTGGCGGCTGAGAGCACCGTTACCATCAAAACCGCCGAGGATTTGGCCGAATTGTCCCGGAACTGCACGCTGGATACCTGGTCCCAGGGCAAGACCGTGATCCTGGAGAACGATCTTGACCTCCACAGTATTGACTTCACTCCGATTCCCACCTTCAGCGGCACATTCCAAGGTAACGGACACACCATCTCCGGCCTGACCCTTACCGGCAGCGGCAACGTCCGGGGCTTGTTCCGCTACATTCAAAACGGCGCCACCGTTCAGGATCTGACGGTCATGGGCACCATCCACCCCAATGGGCATCAGGATGAACTGGGCCTGCTGGCCGGCAGCAACGCCGGGCGGATCTTGAACTGCATCGCCTCCGGCACCGTCATGGGTGATAATCGCATCGGCGGTCTGGTAGGTATCAATGAAACCGGCGGCGAGCTGGTGGGCTGTGCCTTCTCCGGCAGCGTTACCGGCAAACATTCCACCGCCGGCGTGGTGGGTGAAAACCGCGGGACCCTGACCCGCTGCTCCAACAGCGGCAGCATCAACACCCACGATCTGGAAGACGATCCCAAGACCGACTATACAAATCTGGCCCAGCTGAACTCCATGGAAAATGTCCCGGCTTATACGGACGTCGGCGGTGTGGCAGGCTATTCCAAGGGCACCATCCAAAGCTGCGAAAACAGCGGCGCGGTGGGCTACGACCAGATCGGCTATAACATCGGCGGCATTGCCGGCCGCAGCGCCGGCTGGCTGGATGGCTGCGTCAACACCGGCACCGTCAGCGGACGAAAGGACGTGGGCGGCATCGTGGGCCAGCTGGAGCCGGAGGTCTTGCAGACCTTCAGCGAGGATTTCCTCGACAAGCTGCTGGCCCAGCTGGATACGCTTCAGGATATCATGGATCGTACCGCTAACCACGCTGACAGCATTTCCGACTCCGTCCACGCCCAGATGAGCGATCTCACCGGCAAGGTCCGGGACACCAAGGACATCGCCAAGGAACTGACCGATGCCATGACGGACTGGGCCAACGGC
>DXUR01000137.1 GCA_019417795.1 Clostridiales bacterium
GTGCAGAGCCTGCTGACCGCCGTTCACGACAACCTGTATGCTCAGGCGGAAAAGAACCTGGAGGACAACACTTTCGACCTGAACTCCTGGCAGGAGGTCAAGGAGATGGTGGAGACCAAGGGCGGCTTTGCCCGGACCAAGTGGTGCGGCAAGCTGGAGTGCGAGCTGAAGATGAAGGAGCTGGCAGGTGTTTCCAGCCGCTGCATGCCGCTCAAGCAGTCCGGCACCGAGGGCGTTTGCCCCGTCTGCGGCGAGAAGTGCACCACTGATATCTACTGGGGTGTAGCTTACTAAGCTGACTTCCTGCAAAATAAACGATCCCCGTCCTTTCTTCGGAAGGGATGGGGATCGCTGCCTGATAAAAACCCCCGGCTCTTTTCAAAAGAGCCGGGGTATTTTACCGTTGCTATGTCATTGATAGGAGTCCGCCAGTGCCTTGAACCGAGGCAGCGCCCGTTCGATCATTTCCGTCTGGACGCAATAGGCGATCCGGAAGTGGCCGGGAGCACCGAAGCCGCTGCCGGGGACCAACAGCAGGTCGAATTTTTTGGCTCGCTCGCTGAACGCCATGTCATCCGGTTCCAGTGACCGGGGGAACAGGTAGAAGGCTCCACCGGGCTGGACCACATGGTAGCCCATCTCCCGAAGTGCGTCGGTCAGCAGGGCGCAGTTGCGTTCATAGACGCTGATGTCCGCCGTCAGGTCACAGCATTCCGCCGCCACCCTCTGAAACAGGCTGGGGGCATTGACATATCCCTGAGAGCGGCCTGCACCTGCCGTCGCCGCGTAAACGGCATCGGCGTCCGTCACCTGCTTGGGGACCAACACATAGCCCAACCGCTCGCCAGGGAGGGAAAGGGACTTGGAAAAGGAGTAGCAGACGATGGTGTCCTTGTAGATCTGCGGTACCCAGGAGACCTCCACGCCGTGAAAGGCAATCTCCCGGTAAGGCTCGTCGGAGATCAGATAGATGGGGTGGCCGTAGAGCGCTTCCTTAGCCCGGAGGATCGCTGCCAGAGTTTCCAGCGTCTGGCGAGAATAGACTACGCCGGAGGGGTTGTTGGGGGAGTTGATGATCACGCCCTTGGTGCGGCAGGTGACTGCCTGTTCAAAGGCGGAAAAGTCGATTTGAAAGTGCTCCGGCTCCGGGGGGATCACCTTGACCTTCCCCTTGACACCCTCGATAAACACCCGGTACTCCGGAAAGTAGGGGGCAAAGAGGATGTACTCGTCGCCGGGGCAGGTCAGTCCGCCCAATACACAGCAGAGAGACGCCGCCGCGCCTACGGTGAGGTACAGCTCGTCCGCCGTATACTGCTCCCCAAACCGACGGTTCAAGGAGTCAGCAATCCGCTGTCTGGCGGCGGGATCGCCGGGGGCGCTGGTGTAGCAGTGAATCGTGTCTGCCTGTTCCCGCAGCAGCCGGATGGCGGTCTCATTCACTTCTGCGGGAGCGGGGACGCTGGGGTTTCCCAGTGAAAAGTCAAATACGTTTTCCGCACCTACCTCTGCGGCCCGCTGACGGCCATATTCAAACAGCTCCCGGATCACGGAACGGGCCGTGCCCAGCTGCAGCATCCGTTGAGAAACCATAAACACTCCTCCTGTCCTTCCCATCGGTTGATTTTACAACATGAACGGCAGTCTGCCGTATTTTTATTTTACTGCCCGGTCTGGCCGCTGTAAAGCGGCATCACCGCTCAATCGAAAGTGAAAAGCCGGGACTTTTTTGTGCCGTTTGACACAGGGGGCGGAGGTCGGGAAAGGCGGTTGAACGCCTTTGCAAAATATTTTTCCGGAGGTCAGGAAAAAATAAAAATTGTCTTGACAAACGGGGCGTTTTAGGGTATCCTATATAGGCACTCAATCATATGGCTTCGGTGACATAGCCAAGTGGTAAGGCAAGGGTCTGCAAAACCCTGATTCCCCGGTTCAAATCCGGGTGTCACCTCCAGAAAGTTTAGGAATTCAGGCTTTTGCTTGAATTCCTTTTCTTTTTGCTTTTAAAAGTTTTGGTTTCTTGTTTTTGAATTTGCGGTTTTCTCAAGAATACCCTTCGGGAACAAGGGCCTGTATTTGGAGAAAGCCTGATGAGACGGTAAAAAGGAGCGTAATATAATGAAAATTGGATTGCAATTTGCCATGCCTGCGGAGTTTCATGCCCTGCCGGGGGCCAAGGAGCTGGAGGCATTTGAGACCGTGTCCGGTGTGCCGTTCTACGAGGCTGCACCGGGGATCATTGCCTGCGCCGGCGGTGTCAGCAAGGTGAATGCCGCCATGGCGGCAGAGATCCTGTGCCTGAAGTACGGTGTGGATATGATCGTCAACGCCGGAGTGGCCGGATGCCTGACGGAGCTTCCCACCGGTAGCCTGGTGGTCGCCGAGGACTTTGTGCAGCACGATGTGGACACCTCTGCCATCGGTGATCCCGTAGGATTGGTATCCACGGTGAACCGGGTGTCATTTCCCACCTGGAAGCCGGAGCGGTGCGTGGAACTGCTGGCAGCACTGGGCCGCAAGGCGGCGCTGGGGCGGGTGGCCACCGGAGATTGGTTTGCTGTCCGCAGCGACCGGGCAATCTTCATCCGAGACACGTTCCACCCTCTGCTGACAGAGATGGAGGGCGGCGCGATCGCCCAGGTGTGCCTGCGGAACAATGTGCCCTTCGTGGCGGTCAAATCTGTGTCGGATCATCTGTTCCGGGAGGGCCAGGCGGAGGAGTTTTTCGATTTCGCCCACGCTATGGAGGATCTGGGCGCAGTGGTACTCCCACTGGCGCAGGCTTTACAGAAGGAGACGCTCTGAGCGGGGCAAACCGCGCTGCGCCTGCCACATAGTTTCCAGCCGGAACGAGCAATCGTTCCGGCTCCTTTTTTTCTATGGGGGTGCGAAATAACAGCCGAGGGAGCGAAAGTGAGGGCGGATAACCGCCGCCGGGCTGACATACGCTTTTTGTAAGAAGAACCATAAAATGGAACGGGTGTTCGTGAACGAGCAGTGCTTTTTCGGCTTTTTCCGGGAAATTTCATGTTTGGGACCCTAATTTGGGGAAATTAGGGTTAACAAAACGGGGATTCCATGGTATACAGAAGTTAGGCCATATGATCTGCGAATTAAAAACGATAGGGAGCCGACAGGACCCGCTTAAAGACCGTCCCGTTGGCAGAGCTTCAAGCCCTTTGTCGGCGAACGGCCCCTCCGGGAATAATCCGATCCTCTTGGCGGCATCCGTATTCCGGTGACGCAGGACTGTTGAGCGTAAAGGAGGCACAGCTGTGAAAAAAAGGTGGACCGCGTTTTTCTTGGCGTTTCTTCTGGGGCTCGGCCTGACTGCCTGCGGAAAAACACCGGGGCCGGACACAAATACGGATGCGCCACCCTCTGCTGCCGACAGCGCGGAGGATACCCGGCAGCAGACCTCCGCACCGTTCAGCGCGGACTACTGGACCACTGTGCAGCACGAGAGTTATGATGCCATGAACGACTGCATGAAAACCAGTGCTATGCCCACGGAGGCGTGGTGGGCGGACCTCTATCTCAACGAAGACGGAACGGCCCAGTTTCGGGATGTGTTAGGCTCGTACTACAATACCAGCCTGCTCGACGGAAACTGGTGGCTGGGCGCGGACAGCACCCTGCGGTTGACGGGAACGATGAATACCGGCGAGCCGCTGACCTTGGACGGTCGGATCGAAAGCACCGATTCTCTGGCGATCGAGACCCCTTACGGAGATACCTTCTACTTTGCCCCGGCAGAGCGGCCGGGCCCCGGCGGAGAGATGGGGATCGCGGACCTCTACGGAACGTGGCGCATGACCCACTATGAGGAGGACGGCCGGGAATACAGGCCCGGCGAGGAACATATCGCCTCTATGCTGTGCTTTGATCGCCTGTGGTCCAATCTGTTGGAGGGCTATGTGATGCGGGCGGACTGGTACCACGCCGCCGGGCTGGATACGGACACCCCGCAATACCGGTCGGAAAAGCACCTGCTGGCGGAGCAGATAGAGGAACCGCTGATGCCGGGGCTGTCCAATGAGACTTGGAGCGTGCGGCTGACCGATGAGGAGACTGGCGCGGCGTTTTTCGCCGCCCTGACGAACCGGAATAGCCTGCTTGTGCGGATGCCTTATGAAAAGAACGGGGGCGCGGGCGTCCGTACCGTCACCTATATGCGCTCCAGCGGCTTCCTGCCGCCGACCTTGGAGAACGCCATGACAGGGGAGCCGGAAAAATCGCTGATCTTCTACTGGCGGGACCCGCCCGCCGAGGTGACGGAGCCGCTGTCGGTGATCCCCATGAACGCATTGGAACCCAACGGGCAGAATAAGCTGCTGCTGGTGGGCCGATGGTACGAAACGGACATCCAATTCAGCGTTGGAACGCCGGTGCTGAACGATGACGGCACCCAACAAAGTTGGATCTCGGAGAAGGTGGTGTATGAGGGGAAAATCAAGATCAATGAGCCGATGTTCTTCTCCCTCACCATTCCGGAGGATACGGCGCGGGTGTGCCTGTTTATGAAGCGGCCCTGGGACGTGAGCTGGTTCACCTGGCCCATTACGGATCAGGCTCCGTTTTATGTCAGTGGAGACACCTTCCTGACGGGAGGGAGCTGAAGCCTCGTTTTCCCTAAAAAACAGGCGATTTTATAAGAAGTAATCAAAAGCGAATGCTGAAATCAAATACAACAACAGGAAAAGGAGAGTAGAATTATGGGACTGATCAAAGCGGCAATGGGCGCGGCTGGCGGCGTGTTGGCCGACCAGTGGAAGGAATACTTTTATTGCGAAGCGATCCCCTCTGACGTGCTGGCGGTCAAGGGCAAAAAGAAGGTCACGGGCCGTTCCAGCAATACCAAGGGCGATGACAACATCATCACCAACGGCAGCCTGATCGCCATTGCGGACGGACAGTGCATGCTCATCGTGGAGCAGGGCAAGGTGGTGGACGTCTGCGCCGAGCCCGGTGAGTACACCTACGATATGTCCACGGAGCCCAGCATTTTCTCCGGCGACCTGGGTGAGAGCGTGAAGAACGTGTTCCAGAATATCGGCAAGCGTTTCACCTTCGGCGGCGAAGCCCCCAAGGATCAGCGGGTCTACTACTTCAACACCAAGGAGCTGACGGGCAATAAGTACGGCACCCCCAGCCCCGTCCCCTTCCGGGTGGTGGACCAGCGGGCTGGCATCGACATTGACATCGGCATCCGCTGCTTCGGCGAGTACAGCATCCGGCTGAAGAACCCCCTGCTGTTCTACACCAACGTCTGCGGCAACGTCAGTAAGGACTACAAGACGGAAAATATCGCCGGGCAGATGAAAACGGAGCTGCTGACGGCTCTGCAGCCCGCTTTCGCCAAGATCAGCGAAATGGGCATCCGCTATTCCGCCCTTCCCGGCCATACTCTGGAGCTGGCTGACGCCCTCAACGAGCAGCTTTCCGGCAAGTGGCGGGATCTGCGCGGCATGGAGATCGTCTCCTTCGGCGTTTCCAGCGTGAAGGCCAATGAGGAAGACGAGCAGATGATCAAGGAGCTGCAGCGCAACGCGGCCTTTATGGACCCCACCCGCGCGGCGGCGCATCTCGTCGGCTCTCAGGGCGAGGCGATGAAGGCGGCGGCCGCCAACACCGGCGCCGGTCCCGCCATGGCCTTTATGGGCATGGGCATGGCCGGCCAGATGGGCGGCATGAACGCCCAGAACCTGTTCCAGATGGGCCAGCAGCAACAGGCCCAGCAGCAGGCGGCGCAGCCCGCCCCCGCTCCCGCAGCGCAGGGCTGGACCTGCACCTGCGGTCAGAGCGGCATCACCGGCAACTTCTGCCCCAACTGCGGCAGCAAGAAGCCGGAGCCGAAGCCTGCCGGGGACAGCTGGCAGTGCGCCTGCGGCGCCACCGCCACCGGAAAATTCTGCCCGGAATGCGGCAAGCCCAAGCCCGCCGCCGCAGCGGACGGCTGGACCTGCACCTGCGGCGCGGTGAATAAGGGCAAGTTCTGTGCCGAGTGCGGCAAGCCCAAGCCTGCCGGAGTTCCTCAGTACAAGTGTGACAAGTGCGGCTGGGAGCCTGCCGACCCGCAGCATCCCCCCAAGTTCTGCCCTGAGTGCGGCGACCCCTTTGACGACGGGGACATCGTGTAATGAAACGGCGGATGATTTGGATTTTCCTGGCGGGCGCGCTGGTAGGGATCGTCCTTTCGGGCCTGTATAAGCATTTTGTCACGGACCAGATCATGGATGGGGGCAACGGCATGGAGAATCCGGATCAAAACCTGTTCCTGCTGGACGGGGACGGTACTTATGTGGACAATTCCCTCCTCTGGCCAGTGCTGGAGGGAACATGGGAAAGTCCGGAGGACGGCTGGCAGGCGGTCATCAGCGAAGAGGACGGCCTGACCCTCCGGTTGGACGGCGAGACCGTTCTGGAAACCCCGCTGGACTTCACCTACATCCCGCGTAAAAAGATACAGGACACAGGGCTGATGTTAGACAACCGTGTTCTCCAGAAGGCGGACGGCACGGAATGGGGGAAGATCCTGGACGTTTACCACTGTGCCGGGGCCGGCGAGGACAGCGGCAGACTGGAGCTGACGGTGGACTGGTCGGAAGCGGCGGACAAAGTGGTGGAGCTTCAAAAAGTTGAAGAATAAGAGCGAATAGCGGATTTTTTGGCGAATACCGTCCCCGGCCGCGGGAGCCACGGCCGGGGACAAGGTCCCGGTTCCGGGTGGACAATGCAATGTGAGCCGTTACGGTGGTTGAAAACAACAGGAGGAAGCTATTATGGGATTGTTTGATAAGAAATACTGCGACATCTGCGGCGAGAAGATCGGACTGTTGGGCAATCGGAAACTGGAAGACGGCAACC
>DXUR01000138.1 GCA_019417795.1 Clostridiales bacterium
AGCCAGCGCTGTGGAGATCCTCACGGGTAGCGAAGAAGTGACGCTGGTTGCGGCTGGCCATCCGACGGGAAGCCTGGGCGCGGCCAGCGGTGCGCTCCACCTTGGTGATGATCACATCAATGCTGGCCCCAACCATGTTTCGGAATACAAAGTCGGGCCGTTCCTGCCCCGGCTCCCACATCTCCGACTCGCGGATCAAAATGGGGACACGGTACGGCACTATAACGGCGCAGAGCTCCTGCTTGTTTTCAAGCAGCTTGACTTCGCTGCGCGAAAGATATTTGGCATACAAATCTACGCCGATGATCGTTCCGGTAATGGCGCTGTGGCCGCGATAAGAAGCATAGATGGAGTTCCATTCCCGCCGTTCCTCGGGAGTAAGATCCCGATCCAGTTCATTGAAGTCCAGCTCGTAGAATTGCGTACGCTCATCTCTCTTTTCTCCCGCATCGGAAACCCTTGAAGCATCTTCATCCGCTCCGCTTTCCGCATGCTCCGCCACGGTCTCCTCCGGGGCCGGCTCTTGGAAGCCCCAATCCGCCTCCTCAGCTGCGGAGCTCTCGTGATCTGGTTGGATCGGCGCCGCGTTTAGAGCCTCATCCGAATCAGGAAGCTCCGATTTTTCTTCGTACAGCTTTGCGCTTTCCTCCGCCTCCCCCAAGGCGTCACCACCGTCCAGCAAAGGTGTTTCCACCGCGGTCTCATCCACCGTGGGAAGGGTCTCTGACATCTCCGCTGATCCCTCCGCAGGGAGGACTGTATCCGGCGAATCCACGGAAAAGCTCACGGTATCCGCACCGGTCTCATCAGGCGGCGTTGTATCCTCCAGAGTTTCTTCCGCTGGAACAGCTTCTTCACAGGTGGCATTTACGATCTCCTCTTCGGGAACGTTTTTCTTTCTTGCCATATTGTTGTCCTCCTAAAGTGTTATATTTTTTCCGACTCGTTGGAGCCAAAAAAGCGATGGGTGCCATCCGCCTGACGGGCGGCGAAAAAGTGGTGCCGGGGCAGGTCCAGTTCTCCAAGAAAAACGCCCCCGGAGATCCAGATGATCCGCTCTCCCTTCATGCGAGGGATCACGGCGATGTGGGTGGCGGCATCCAGCCATGCCACGCTGAAAAGATAGCCAGCACCCTTATCATTTCCGCTAAAGCGCAGAAGGAACGGTTCACGCAGCTCGTCTTTCGAGAAAAAGCCCGGCTGTGCCTTTGTAAGCTCCAGCATGACGTCCAGTGCCTCCAAAAGCCTTGTGTCCACCTTGCGGTCTCCGTAAGAGACCACATCCTCCCGCAGCCAGACATAATTCGTCCCCGTCCGCAGCTGGCGGAGCATGATGTCCATGCGTCTTTCGTCGATTTTGATTCCCCGCGCGCGGTAGTGGGTCTGCACCAACGCGTAGAGCTGGCGCACACGCAGGTATTTGAATTCCTTGAGAATTTCGAGGATATATTTTTGCTGATTCGACAGCTGCATAGCTCCCCCTCCTCTATGCCGGATGTGACAGCGAATTGAGATACGGGTCGATCATCAAATCGCTCTCGCTTTCGGCAATACAGTTGAACAGCACAGCCATGATATAGGCCGTGCTGTTCTTTACATTCTCTTCTTGATTTTCACGGAGCTTGCGCTCCGTTTCCCGCAGGGTCATCCCATCCATGCGTCGCAGCTTTGCCCGCACACGGCTTTGCGGCAGCGTGGCGTTTCCGATGCGAAAGCTGTCGGCATAATACAGCCGCTCAATGGCATTTTCAAATACCAGCGCCGCTTCCGGCGCAAAGCTGGAAAGCTCACAGCCGTCCAGAATATCCAGAAACTCCGCCTCCCTTTCTTCGTCCGTCAGTCCGTCCCCCGCTGGCGCGGGGATAGACTGACTGATTTTTGTATAACTCCCGTTAGTATTTCTTTTTTCTTTCTTACTTGGCGGCAGTTTCCGCGGTTCTAAAAGCGCCATTTCCGCGGTTCTTGGCGCACGCATACCGCTGTTCTGCACCTGCAGATCCTGCGGCTCTTGCGTGACCGACGGCATTTCCTCTTCCACAAGAGGCGCAGGATCGACGGTTCTTGACACGCAGCCTTCTTCCGAATCTTCAAAGGGCGCGCTGGTATAGGCAGGATCGTCCTGCGGTGTCACATAGGTAAGATAGATCTGATTGGCGTCTCCCCGTCCGCAGCGCTTTTCCCACACGAGTTCCAGCTCCACCAGCTTCTTAAAAGCTGCCGTCACCCGCTGCTCACAGATCCGCAGTTCTTTTGCAAGCGCCTTGCGTGGGAAGATCACAAAGACCTCCCCGCGCTCATTGACCCAGCCATTTCTGCGGGAGAGCTGAAAACGGTTCAAAAGAAAGGTATAGGTCACCTTCGCCTCCAGGCTCATCTCGCAGTAACGGGGATCAGAAAATAGCCAGCGGGGCATCTGCATGTGGTAAATGCTCTGCACATCGGTTTGGACCATCAGCTGAAAGGATGGCCGTTCCTTCATTTTTGCTGCCCTCATCGTGGGCACCTCCTCTTTCATCATGCAGGAAAGTTTTTATCGAAAAAGATATTTTGTATCGCAATCAGCAATACAAACGGATATAATAATTGCCTGAAAATGGCTGGCAACGCTGAAACGTGAGATTTCAGGATTGCGTACAATGCCTCTGCGATTTCCGTTAGTGGAAGAAGATCCTTGGTGGACAAGCGGCATCTGGAAAATGCCAACAGGTAATTTCATTGTATATTACTTGCCGGACGAGTTCGCTAAAACCGTATGGGTCGCAGCCGTAATATACGATCAGTTAGCAGCTCTGCGTGATATGCCGTGATCAACGGAATATCCCAGAAGAAAGAGACCGAGAAATCGGTCTCTTTTTATATACCGCGGCCCGGCGGTATCCGAGTGGGATCGTCCAGTTCCTCCAGTTCCGGGTCATCCCCTCCGATAATTTCGGAGCACGTCATTTCCACAAGTCCAATATCCTCCGGCGCGATGCCCTGTATGTCAGGGAGATCATATACGCTCTGTGTGTCGGTGACCTGCCGCGGTACGGGTGTCTTTTCACGCCGCTGCGCCGTCTGACTTTCGCCACAACAAGGTGCCGGCCCTCCACCGGGCACAGGCCGCTTTTCCCGTAACGAAAACGGCTCCTCAGCCTGCGGCGTGGAGGGGGACGGCGATCCACGCTCTGCGTGTGCGCTTTTTCCCGGCGTGCGCTTTTTCCCTTCGTTTTCCCGTTTCTTCCATTCCGGCACATAGTCAAAGACGCTGCATTTAGTCAGTTCTCTGTATGCCGGCAGTTCCTCCAACGCGACCTTGTAGAGCTGCACGGGCTTATAGTGGTTGAACATCACGATGCACTTAAACTTGTCCAGACGCAGGAACTCATCAGGCTGAAGCAGGTCCCTCTGCGTATTGCTCCGGGTCTGGGAGTAGGACCGGGTCGTACTATACACAGGAGAAAACAATGGTGCCAAGGGAAACTGATTGTTGGTGACGGAAATCGTGACCTTGCCGCATTTCTTCGCAAAATACTCCGCGCTCGTCATATCGTTGCAGCCCATATAGAGCGTCATATCAAAGGAACCGAGCTGATTTTCCCATTCCTTCCCCGGATACTTTTCCTGCCACTGTGAGAGAGACTGCACCGCCACCTGCACGGACATATTAAAGCCGCGGATGGAGTTGAATACATCAGAGATGCCTTCCATATAGCCGATGTTGAGGTATTCCTCCAAGCAGAAGTTCGTCAGCACGGGAAGCCGCCCGCCGTGGAGCCGGGCGTAGTTAGAGAGCTGCGGGAACGTCAGAGAGAAAAAGAGGGAGCTTAAAAAGCGGTAAGCGCTGTCCTGCGCGGAGATGATGACGAAGTAGGCGCAGGGCTTTTGCCCCGGTAGCAGCAGATCCACATCATGGTTGCGGGTGATCTTGTCCACCAACGGGTTTTGAAAGACCGCGAGGCGGTTGCCCAAGCCGATGATGATGTTGCCCCAAAGGTTTTCTCTCGCCTTCAGGAACAGCCCGTGAGGGCCCTTGGCCGGATGTTCCGGCGGAAGTTCCGCCAGAATACGGTTGATCTCATTGACGCTTTTATAGGCGAGGATCTTATAGACGTCTCCGAGACTGCGCTGCTCCAACGGAAGAAGATTGCCGCGGGCATCCTTCAGATTGCAGACATAGTGGATTAGCGCCATGAGTAGATTTAATTCTGCGCGGCTCCAGAAGTCATCAGCTTCCTTGGGCCCGGAGGTATTTTGAATGATGGTGTTCGCCACAGTGGTCACGAGATCCGGGTTGGCCTCAAGGCCCGCAAGGCAGTTCCAGCCGTCCGAGTGCGCCATATCGAGGAAGTTGACCGCCTTGACATAAAAGCCCTTTTCCCGAAAGTATGGCGCCATCATTTCAAAAAGCTCGGCCTTGGGATCGGTCACGATCACAGACTCCGGGTGTCCGCCGCTGCTGCGCTGGGCGCAGCCCATGAGGAAGGGAATGATAAAGCCTCTGGATTTATAGGAGCCGGGAGCGCCGATACAGAGGATATTGTTGTTCTCACCCGGCTTCATACGGTGAGCGACATAGATAGAATACCTGTCGGGGTCATCGGGATGCGACTTAATGCGGCCGAGGAGCATACCTGAAACATCCCCGACACCTCCTAACTCCAGGTGCCCACTAAGTTCTTTTTTCGTTGCAAAGCCGGAAGTGCCGTGTGTCCCATCGGGAAGAATATCAAAGCCCCTGGGATCGCGGGTGAAATGATAGCCGGAAAACCATTTGTACCCTCTTTTTGTGATCAGGCAGATCAAAAGGAGGATCACAGCCGTGGTGCCAAGCCCGAAGGGTGTAAACACCACAAAAAGGTTTTTGAAAGGATTGAACACCCAAATGCTTGTTACCTCCTGTCCGCTTATGTGGAATACGGATTCCTTGCCCAGCTTCAGTGAGTTGAGCAGCATTCCATAAAAATACCAACCAAGGCCGCCGAGCACAGCATACAGCGGCACACGCGCTTTGTTGCGCTCGTACCAGCAACCCCATTTATTTGCGGCACGATCCTCCAGCTTTTCCAAGAGCTTTGATAGGCGGGGCATTGATGACATCTCCCTTCTCCGTGAGGAATTGTGTATAGGGCGGCTCGTAAAGACCCGGCACGTGGCCGAACAGCTTTGTTAGTACGCTGTCCGTTACCTTATAGACGGTGGCATAGCCGGGATCGGCATAGCGCCGCAGCAAAATTGCACCGCCCTGACCATCCAGAGCGGCAAGGGCAATGGGCAGACAATTCCGCTCTCTCGCCATCTTGATAGCGGCATCGATCCGCCGCAGATCCATATCCGCGCCGATCACAAAGGGTTGGCCATTGTAAAGGCCGTCCCAAGCGGAGGCATTCTCCGGCGGTGGCTGATAGGCGGAGCGAAGCATAAGCCGCGCCAGCTTCGCGCGATAATCCGGCACCGCCATAATTTGAAGCTGACAGGCGCCTGTCTCATCGCAGGAAAGCAGATGGATCGGGTCGCGCAGTCCACGATAGGCTTCACTGTATCGGATAAGCTTCATATCCTTTTTTTCATCCCGTTCCTTCAATTCCTCGATGATGTCGGTATAGCTGGACCCGGCAAAAAGGAACGCCCGCCGGGTGCCTTTGCCGAAGTTGGTGTGATTATGAAGGGCCGAGAGCTCATCATTGACCGCCATACGGCCAATTCCGGGGCAGACATAATGCGCGGCGTAGTAAACGCCGCCCAAGTGGAGGATGGCACCGACTCTCGAACTGCCCCACGGGTTATGTCCGCGTTTTCTTGTGACAGCGCTCAGAAAACAGGCATTTCGCCCTGTCATACTGCCAGGTTCTGTTGTAAACACGTCAACGCCCGCGTAATAGGCGGTCAGTACCAGCTTGGATAGTCGGATACGCCGCTCGAGGGCAGCGTCATGATAGGAAAGGCTTAAATTGGGAACGGCTCCGGCAAGCGCCGCCTCAAGAAAGACGCGCCCCCTATTGGTGAGGATCAATGTGCCGCTTCGTTCATGGAATTTGATGAAGCCCAGTGTCATCAGATTTTCACGCTCCACCTCCGTTGAGATGCGGCGCAGATCTTGAGGTAGGATGTTTTGACACCAGCATAACAGGCGTAAAACATCAATGTCCCGCATACTGAAGATCACACCGCAAGTCCTCCCTTCCCCCTGTTCCTGCGAGCGCCGAAATCGCCCTTGCGCCATACGGCGCAAGAACAATTTCGGCGCTTTCCCCTGCCGCCGTGCGGATACAATCTGTTGCCCCCGCATAGTAGACAGACACATGTAATGTTTTTACTGCCCCTCATTCTCTAAAAAGTCAGTCATATCAACTCTTTCAGGGCCGCTGACACCCAACAGGCTTGACACGGCGCGCGTGTTTCCCCAATCGGCCCTAATAAGGTATCCGTCTGTTGGGTGTTTTGCAACTTTTTTGCCCACTTCACACGCAGCGCCATTGTCTGGAATAGAAGCCGCTAGCGGCGTAATTGCTGGAACGTTCGGAGAAAAAGTCATGAGCATCCTCCA
The DNA here is from genome assembly GCA_019417795.1 of Clostridiales bacterium. The sequence goes on from DXUR01000138.1 coordinate 6,527, forward strand.
TTGGAAGCAGGGCAATATGGCAGCACATTTCCCTCCGTTTTCGTGGATAAAAGCGTTACGGCGAGGGTGTGCTGGTCATCGTCCGGAATGAGGCGTCCCTTGATGGCGTTGCTCACCGCCTTCCAGCCTTTATTATCCTGATCATAGACGTGCCGCCCCTCTATGCCGGTGTACTCGTCGATCACAAAGGTCTAATAAGCTATAAGTTTATTAGATATCTCAGCCCACTACCTGTCTCTTATACACATCTGACGC